>JAQVWF010000005.1:55353-112958 GCA_028698615.1 Syntrophorhabdaceae bacterium | reverse complement strand
ATGATGACAAACTGATCGGGCATATTCTTTACACAAAAGTTAGAATCACCCAAACCGAATCCCCAGTATCTGCTCAAATACTAGCTCCGTTAGCAATACTCCCAGACGTTCAAAAACGCGGAATCGGGCAGAAGCTAATTAACGAGGGGCTAAAACGATTGAAGGCATCAGGAACAGAGTTAGTATTTGTTCTCGGACACCCTACATATTATCCACGTTGCGGATTCGCTCCGGCAGGAAGACAGGGGTTTGAAGCGCCCTATCCCATACCTGAAGAGCATTCAGCGGCATGGATGGTTCAAGCATTAAATGGTGATGCCTTAAGGAATATCAACGGAAAGGTAGAATGCTCAAGAGCTCTTAACGAACCGCAACATTGGAGAGAATAAGACTTGCTAACAAAGGGCTAAAGACCCGCAACAGCGGCAGTTGAACAACCAGGGGGCCTTCGTTAATAACGAAATAACTTTCTCAAGCAAGGTGCCTGTCTTCTTGCATTACGCTGAAATATAAGACGGAGGGAGTCTGACGGGCTGAGTTGTTTACTTATTGAACGTCACCTGTCCGGCCTTGGAGAGGAGGATAGTGTCAAGAATCTTTCGCACTGGAAAGTGCATTTGTCAAGAATAAAGATTTGACCCCGTGCCCCCCAGTCTCCTCCCTCACCACCAACTACGGGAATAGGGAGGAAACGTTCATTGGAGAGCAAGTAACCCTCTCGGGCAAGTTTCAATCACCTGCTCGCAACGATGCCCTGGCTTTGCCCAATACACTCAAACATGACGTGAAGTTCGTATGGATTGGGTTTCTTGCTGTTTTTTCAGGCTATGTTTCCTGCGTGTCCTCCGGCTCGCGCCATGCCTCATCCCCGAACAGCCGCGCTCCGAATCACACCCGTTTCATCGTTCCCTTGACCCGGTGTATCACAAGTGTTACACTGATAAGCGAAAGGAGATCTCATGCCGACCAAGAATGCGAGAGTGAATGTGGTATTGGAGAAACCGCTTTACGCGGCGGTGGATGAGATAGCGAAGCGACAGGGGTTGTCCAGGTCCATGGTGGTGAGAGACCTGGTCAGGGAAGCGATCGAGCTTCGCGAGGATCTGGCCCTTGCCGCATTCGCCGAACGACGGGAAAAGAGTTTCGATGCGAAAAAAGCCATCGCCCACGAGGACGTATGGGGCTGATGTGGAATACGTACTCAAGTACCATCCATCCGTCAAAACGGAAGATATCCCTAAGCTTGACAAACGCATTGCCGCAAGGATAAGAGAGGCCATAGAAACACGACTCCTCACGGCACCTCAGGAATACGGCGAGCCCCTCAGAAGAACTCTGAAAGGATACTGGAAACTCCGCGTCGGCGACTACCGGGTGGTGTTTCGAGTGCAGGACACAAACGTCCTGATCCTCGGGATCATTCACAGGAAAGAGGTCTACCAGATCATCGAGAAGAAAAGAATTCCGGGTTAGAAGAGACTGATGACCCAAGCGCAGACACGAAAGCTCACGAGCAAACGGAAGGCCCCCTGCAGGGCGTACGAATGTAAGGGTAAGGTTCTGGTCTTGTCTGAAACCTGAAACTTGAAACCGTCTTTTGCTCGAACCGCCCCATCGGGGCGTAAGGTTTGGCGGAGGGAGTAGGATTCGAACCCACGGGGCGCTTGCACGCCCAACGGTTTTCAAGACCGCCGCTTTCGGCCGCTCAGCCATCCCTCCGGGATTGATTATTCTAAATATTTTTGAATCAAATGTAAACCGTTACCACCGGATAAGGCTGCTTCCCCATGTGAGTCCGCCGCCGAAGGCGGTGAGGAGGACGAGGGAATCCTTCTTTATTGTGCCGTCGCGCACTGCTTCGTCGAGCGCGATGGGCACCGTCGCCGAGGAGATGTTGCCGTATTTCTCTATAGTCATGTAGACCTTTTCCTTGGGGACACCGAGCTTCTTTGCCATGCCCTGGAGTATCCTCAGGTTCGCCTGGTGGGGAATGATAATGTCTGCGTCATGGACGGTGTAGCCGCTGAATGCCGCCGCTTCCTCGCTCGCCTCGGCGAATCGCGTGACGGCCACCTTGAAGGACTTGTTCGCCTCGATCATCTTGAGGAAATGAAGACCTTTGTCGACGCTTTCATGGGAGATGGGCGTCGTCTTCGATCCCCCGCCGGGCATGAGGAGCGTGTCGCCGGCGGCTCCGTCCGTATGGATGTGGGTCGAGAGGATCTGCGCCCCCGTTTCTGATTCCGTCACCACCACCGCGCCTGCGCCGTCACCCCAGAGGATACAGCTCTCCCGCTCCTTCCAGTTGACCACCCTGCTCATTATCTCGCCCGCAACCACGAGAACCTTCTTGTTCGCCCCGGACTTTATTAACTTGTCCGCCACGTGAAGGGCAAAGAGAAAACCGGAGCAGGCCGCCGTCACGTCGAAAGAAACGGCATTGGTGCAGCCCAGCTTGGCCTCGAGCCAGTTCGATCCCGCAGGACAATGGGTGTCCGGCGTGATCGTGGCGAGAATGATAAGATCAATGTCGGACGCCTTGACACCGGCGACCTCCATTGCCCTCTCACAGGCCACCTTGCAAAGGTCGGACGTCGCCTGGTCCTTATCGGCTATTCTTCGGGATTTGATCCCTGTCCGCGTATAGATCCATTCGTCTGTCGTCTCGAGAAATTTTTCAATATCGAAATTCGTCATGATGTGCTCGGGAACGTACGAACCCGTCCCGATGATGGCAGTTCTCTTCATGGAAAGCTCCGTTTTTCTTGGTTTTGCTGCTAAATAGAAACAAAAATATCAAGGCATTGTCAAGGGAAAACCCGGAAACGATGGATCGTGTGCCCGGATATCTCTAAGGGGCTTAATTTCCTTGACATGAACTATCTATGTCTATAAAATATGGGTCATATTTCAATGAAAACTGACCATATCGACACTCGGGGATTCATCACCGTCCTGATCCTTGCCCTTCTGTGGGGAATCAATTACTCGGCGATCAAGATCTCCAACACGGGGTTCTCGCCCGTTTTTACATCTTTCCTTCGCTCCGTGATAGCTTCGGCTCTGGGGATCGCCTACTGCCTCGCCATCAAACAGCACCTCTATCATCGCGGAACACTCCTCGTGCACGGGATTGTCGTGGGGATTCTCTTCGGACTTGAGTTCGCCTGCCTTTACCTTGGTTTGCTGTTCACGGGCTCGGCAAGGGCCGTCATCCTCATCTACCTTTCGCCTTTCGTGGTTGCCGCCGGAGCTCATCTGTTCCTGGGGGAGCGGTTAAGCCCCCTCAAGTGGACGGGCCTTCTCCTCGCCTTCGCGGGGCTGGTCAGCGTCTTCTACGGCAAGCCGTCGGGCTATAACAAGCTGATGTTCGCAGGCGACATGCTGGAGATCCTCGCGGCCTTCTTCTGGGGTGCCACGACTCTCTACATAAAGAAATATCTCGCGGAAAAGATGCATCCCATAAATACGTTCCTGTATCAGCTTGTCTTCTCCATTCCCGTTCTCTTCCTGTGCGCGTATTTCATCGAACCCGAGTGGGTCAATAACCCCGGGGCAATGGCGATCTCGTCGCTCATTTTCCAGGCAGTTGTCATTGCCTTTGCTTCATACCTGTTCTGGTTCAAGCTCATCCACGATTATCCCGTAGCGAAGCTCTCGGTGTTCACCTTTCTCACACCGATCTTCGGCGTGGCTTTCGGAGTCCTTTTTCACGGCGAGGAGTTCACCATGGGGCTCGCAGCTGGTCTTTTCATGGTATGCGCCGGCATATACGTGACAAACTATAAGAAATGAAAAAACACAGGCTAATAACAGCGGCAGGATTCGTCATCAGCATCGTACTTCTCTATTTCTCCCTTCGGGGAATAGAATACCGCCAGCTTGCCGAGTCCATCGCCAGGGCCGACCTCACATACGCCTTGCTTCCTGTCTGCTTTATCTTCGTCTGCCTGACGCTGTGCTCCTTCAGGTGGTCCTTGATAATGGGCAGCAAGGTCAGGCTCCGCGATGCCTTTATCGCACTTGTCATCGGGCTCTTCATCAATAACGTCATGCCCGCCCGAATCGGCGAGGTGGCGCGGGGCTATGCCATCTCGAAGCGAAGGGGCATCCCTTTTACCTACGCCGTATCGACAGTGTTCATCGACAGGGTCTTCGACCTTCTGGGCCTTCTCTCCATCACATTTCTTTTCTTCCCAGGTCAGGCCCTTCCCGTCTCGGTATCCAAGGCACTCTATGCTCTCGTGGCCATCTTCGTGGTCTGCGTGATCGTGCTCTTCGCCGTGAGCCGCGAAGGAACCGCCTTGAAGATGGCCCGGTTCCTCGAAGGGTTCAAACGTCCCTTTCTCGCAAGGCTCGCGACGAGGGTGCTCGAGATCCAGGAAAACCTTCGCCGCATAAGCAGGCCGGGGCACATTGCGCTTTTCATCGTGCTTTCCATAGCCAACTGGCTGTCCATGAGCACCGCCCTTTACTTCTCCCTGAAGACCCTTGGAGTCTCCCTGCCCTTTGCCTATGTTCCCTTTGTTTGTGCTCTTCTCAACTTCGGCCTTGCCGTCCCCTCTTCCCCGGGCTACATCGGCGTCTACCAATTCCTTCTTGTCTACCTCCTCGCCATCTTCGGGGTTCCCAGAGCCCAATCCTTCGCGGTGTCCCTCTTCTTCCACGCCTCATGGTACATCCCCTACAACATCATGGGATTCATCTTCATCATCAAGGAACATCTGCACATAAAGGACATACAGAGGATGGAGGAGTAGAAAACGGTTTACGGTTCCTTTACGCGGGAACGCAAAAGAATTATGGGTATTGCGGTATCGCTGAGAGTCCGGCCTTCTCGTCGAGGTCCAGGGCCACGTTCATGTTCTGGAGAGCCTGGCCGGAGGCCCCTTTGACGAGGTTGTCGATGGTCGAGATGACTACGATACGGCCGTCATCGAGAACCTTGAGGCCGATATCGCAATGGTTGGAAAAACGGACATAGCGGGTGTCGGGATAGACGTTCTCATCCATCACCCGAATAAAGAAGTCGTCCTTGTAGGTTTCACGAAAGACATCGAGAACGTCGGCGGTCCTCGCGGCCTTCGCCAGCCTGCTGTATACCGTCGTCAGAATACCGCGGGACATGGGCACAAGATGGGGTATAAAGGAGATCCTCTGAGGCGAGTATTTGTTGACTTCCTTCTGTATCTCCGGTTCATGACGATGGACACCCACGCTGTAGGCACGGAAGCCCTCGGAGACCTCGCAGAAGAGGCTGCCTACCTTCCCCTCACGGCCGGCGCCGCTGACACCCGATTTTGAATCGATAAAGATATCGCCCTCAAGCATCCCATTCTTGAGGAGGGGGTAAAGAGCCAGGATGGCCGATGTGGGATAGCAACCCGGGTTACCCACGAGCTTCGCGCCCTTGATCTTCTGCCTGTACAGCTCGGGCAGGCCGAAGACGGCGCTGGGGACCAGGTCCTTCGCGGTGTGGGGCACGTAAGCGCTTTCATATATCGCCAGATCTTCGAAACGGAAGTCCGCGCTGAGGTCGATGATGACCGCCTTCCCGTCGAAAAGCTCCCGGGCCTTCTCCATGGAGGTCCCATGCGGTAAGCACAGGAAATAGACATCGCAGGAGCCGCGATAATCACCATCAGTGGGCTGCAGCACCTCTTCGAAACGGCCCCGGAAAAGGGGGAAGACCTCAGAGATCTTGCGGCCCCGATAGGTGTTGGACGTGATGAGCTTTATCTTCGCATCGGGGTGAGTAAGGAGCAAGGACATCAGGACGGAGCCTGTATAGCCCGTTGCTCCTACGATTCCGACAGTAGGCATGGATTTATCTCTTGGAGAACTGGAAGCTGGCGCGGGCGCCTTTCTTTCCGTATTTCTTCCGTTCCTTGGATCTCGGGTCCCTCGTGATGAGACCCTGTTTCTTCAAGGCTACCCTGAGTCCGGCATTCACCTCGAGAAGGGCCTTGGCAATGCCGTGACCGAGCGCCCATGCCTGGGCGGGTATTCCGCCGCCGTATATGTTCGCGACGACATCGAATTTCCCGACGTTTCCCGTCAATACAAGGGGCTTGCTGACCATGAGCCGGAGTTCCTCTACGGGAAAATAGTTCTCAAACGGCCTGCCGTTAATAAGAAACTCCCCGGAACCCGGTTTTATCCAGACCCGCGCGACGGCGGTCTTTCTCTTTCCAGTTGCGTAGTACCTCTTTTCAGGCACCTTGTACCTCCTTAAACGATATCTCCCTGGGCATCTGGGCCTTATGTGGATGTTCGCTGCCCCTGTACACCTTCAGTTTCTTAAGAATCTTCCTGCCGAGTGTATTCTTGGGGAGCATGCCTTTCACGGCCAGGTATATGACCTCTTCCGGCTTTTTCTCAAGCATGGTCTTGGCGTTTGTCACGCGCAACCCGCCCGGATAGTTGCTGTGCCTCTGATAGGTCTTCTGCAGGAGCTTGGCGCCGGTAAGCTTTATCTTCTCAGCATTGACGATAATGACAAAGTCGCCCGTGTCGGCGTGCGGCGTAAAGACCGGCTTGTTCTTGCCCCTGAGGATCGTTGCAACCCTGGCGGCCAGCCTTCCTAATACGGCGCCGTCGGCATTCATTACGTACCAGTCGTTCGAAACTTCACCTTCTTTTGGAAAATATGTCTTCATAACCATTTTCACCCTTAAAAAAATTTGTCTAAGTTAATATATTTGCTGCTCTAAGTCAAGCAAAACTTTAAGATTTACGCTTGCTGGAAGGGGTTTCAGGGCCCTTTGGCCGTATGAAAAAGAACAAGACCCTCCCGCTGTCCTTCCGGGTCATCCGGCGATTCGCTTAATATCCTGACGAGCCTGCCCCGGCCGCATTCCTTTTCAATGCTCTCCACGAAGATCTCTTCGGTGATAAGATACCTGCCGGAGTCCGCGGTGAAGGAACAGGTCTCGGCGACATTCTTCAAGGTCTTCACGGGCTCTGTCCTGTCGAGATAGAAAATGAGGGACGAATTCGCCACCCCGTACATGGCAGTCCTGTCGCGTGCTTCTCCGCGTGTCTTCTCTGATACCTTAAGGGCGAAGGGCTTCAGGACCCTGTCCCTCTCCCCTATTAAAGTCCCCGCGGTAAACCCCCATAGGAGGAGTGTGAAAAAGAGCAGGAACACGAGGACCGATCCCGGCAGGAACATTCTCTTAAACAGAAATATCAGCGCCGCCACCCCGGCCGCGGCGATCAGGGGCCCGGCAACTATCTCGGAAACATGTCGGTATTCCTCGAATCCAAAGTAACCGAAAACCAGGGCCAATCCCGCAATGACCGGAAAGAACGCCGTGACGACAAGGCCCGCCTTCATCGCGACCGAGGTGCCCTCCCCATCGTTACTCAGAAATCCGGCAAGGGACCTTCCCATGATCAGCGCAAATGCGGGAACCAGAGGCAATATATAGTAGCTCCTCCTCGAACCGGAAAGGGTAAAGAAGAGAAAGACGGCGACTGTCACAGTCGCAAGCCAGCGTCTTTCCGGACCCCCCTCCCATTTCTTCATGTGGACGAGCGCCCCGACGGCAAGAAACGTCCAGGGGATGAGGAATACCGGCGTGTGTTTGAAATAGACATAAAAGGGTTCGACGTGGTCGAAAGGCTCCAGGAATCTCACCACATTCTCACGCCACATCAGCGTCACCGCCTCCCACGACCCCGTCATGATAACCGGTAAAAAAAGGAGCAGGGCAAAGAGGGCGAGTCCGCAGGCTGCCGCGAGAACACCTTTTGGAGAGAGTATCCAACCAAAGTGGGCGCTCACCTTCCTTCCCATCTCCTTGAACCCGTGCCGACGCGATTCATCGAATATCTCCACACAGCTCACCGCGAAGACCGTTGTTACGGCAACGGCAGGCGCCAGCGGTCCTTTACAGAAGGAAGATACCGCGCCCACAAGGTAAAAGAACATGTACCTGGTAAAGGGGCGCTTACGATCTTTTCCTTGCACGAGCCACAGCATGGACCATATGGCCAGAACGTTGAGCACCTCCGCCGATGCCGTTCTCGACCAGAAACCGAACATGGCCGTGGTCAAAAGGATAAGGCCGGCGAAGAACCCCGCCGCGAGACCGAAAAGACCCCTGCCGATGGCGAAGACAAGGGCTACCGTCCCTATTCCAGCCAGGACACCGGGGAGACGGGCAGAAGTCTCGGTAACACCCCAAATGAGGGAGAAAGGAACAATGGCCCAATAGCTCAGGAGCGGTTTGTCAAAGTACACAATGCCGTTGATGGTGGGGAGGAAGTAGTTGCCCGTCTGCATCATCTCCCGGGCAATGACGGCCCATCGTCCTTCGGAACCCCACAGCGAGCGCACCGAAAGGCCGGAGAACAAGAGAACGGCAGCCGCCGCAACAAGGACGGTGAGCGCAATGTAATCAGGAAGGGACCATTTCTGACCGGCCGTGCTGTTCACATCGGTTCTCATTGGGTTATTCTGCTTTGAGGACGGACTCTTCCTTCTTGCACTGGACCAGAAGGCTGGCAACGAACAGAATTATGGTGAGGACCAACAGCGCAAAACCGTGAGAGTTATCCTTGATGAAACCAGGATCAAAGGGCCAGAGCTTTTCAAAACTGGCCCCCTTCAGGGTATGAATGAATATGATAAAACCTCCCGTTGCCCAGAACCGCATGAACCGGGATATCTCGTTGCGTGTGATCCTCTGCGTCGAGAATCCCTTCCCCACTTCCCTCATGCTCCGGATAGAGTACGCATCGGGGAATATCTGGGGAACGTCGACACTGTAGCGCAGGTAATCGCTGTTGTGGAGCTGGGCCAGCGTGGCCTCCTCCTTCCTGATGGTCGGGCCGTAGGACCAGTAGAACAGGAACGGGTAGATGAGAAGGAGGTAGACGTTGCCGCTAACGAGGCAGAAGCTCGAATCTATGAGATAGTTGGCCATGTAATAGGGATGCCGGACCACGCCGTACGTCCCCTCCCGGCACAACACCACATTGCGTATAAGGACACCCTTCGTCATATAGTGAAAGAAACAGCCGAAGATCAAAAGGGCCCCCGCTACTGCAAGCCTCACCCAATCCAGGTTGTAGAGCACGGCGGAAATGAAACAGACTACAATGATAATATCGCGCAGGTTGCTGCGGTTGATAAGGGGCCGCCTGCCCCCTGGATGTCTCTTCTCTCCCAGGTTCGCTTCAAGCGGCGATCTGTTTTCGGCAGGCTCGTTCTTTGCCACAACTGTTTGTCCCGTATTGCTTTTTCTTCATTCGGATGGTATCTTTTACTGTCGTTACGTATATCACGAGCACTGAAATATTACAAGAAATAATAACTTAGGCGGATTCCGATGAAAAAATTCAAGATCCTCGTCACAGACCATCTTGCCGAAGAGGGGCTGAAGATCCTCGCGGCAGACAAGGAAGTCGACATCGAAGTCAAGGCTGGCATAAAGCTCGATGAATTGAAAACAATCATCGGCAACTACGATGCCATTATTACCCGGAGCGGCACGACGGTCAGGGAGGATCTCATTGAGAATCCGGGCCGGCTCAAGATAATCGGGCGCGCCGGTGTCGGCGTGGACAACATCGATATCGAGGCGGCCAGCAAGAAAGGCCTCATCGTGCTCAATGCCCCCACGGGGAACACCCTGGCCGCGACAGAGCTTACCATGGGCGTCATGCTCGGCGCCGCGCGAAAGATACCGCTCGCCAACGAGTCCCTTAAGCAGGGCAAGTGGGACCGAAAGAAGTTCATGGGGATCGAACTCAACAACAAGACCCTGGGTATTATCGGTCTCGGCCGCATCGGGAGCAACGTTGCCATCCGCGCGAAGAGTTTCGGCATGAAGGTCATCGCCTACGACCCCTACATAAAGAAGAGCAAGGCCGAGAGCCTCGGGGTCAATCTTTACGACGAGCTCGACGACCTTCTCGGGGTTTCCGACGTCATCACCTTTCATACGCCCCTCACGGGAACGACGAAGAACATGATCACCGCCGAAAAGCTTGCCATCATGAAGGACAACGTCATTCTTGTCAACTGTGCCCGGGGTGGGATCGTTAACGAGAACGACCTTTATGATTCTCTCGTTTCGGGAAAGATCTTTGCCGCCGGCGTCGACGTCTGGGTAGAAGAACCACCCAAAAACAACAAGCTCCTCACCCTTGAGAACGTTTTTGCCACGCCGCACATCGGCGCCAATACGGCGGAAGGCCAGAAGGCCGTTTCGGCCATCGTCGCCGAACAGGTCCTCAATGCCCTCCATGGCCGCCCCTATCAGCATGGCGTCAACATACCTTTCATGAAATCCCTCCTCCCGGACCACCTTCAGCTTTATTTCAACCTGTCTGAGAAAATGGGCAAGCTTGCGGCCCAGATCAGCAAGGGCAGGCCCGAGAGGATATCGGTGGTCATGGTGGGAAAGAATTTTGAGGAAGATCTGTGCGAACGCAAATTCGACGTTCCCTTCAGTTACCAGCCCTTCACCATCGCGGGAATCAACGGCTTTCTCGATATCTCGCTCCAGGGCTCGGTAACTTACATCAACGCCCCCTACCTGGCCAAGGACCGCAACATCATCGTTGAGGAATCAAAAACGGAACAGTTCGACAAGTTCAACGACCTCATCATCTTCAACCTCAAGACTGATGTCGAGGAGATCAGCATAGCAGGAACGGTCTTCCCCGACAAGCTCGGAAGGATCGTCCTTCTTGATCGCTTTCACCTCGACGTCATCCCCGAAGGAACATTCCTTGCTTTCAAGATCCTCGATCGCCCCGGTGTCATCGGCAAGGTCGGCACCATCCTCGGCAACCACGGCATCAACATAGCAAGCTTCACCGTTTCCCGCATGGTGCAGGGCGAAGAAGTGGCCTTCGTTTCCGTGGACAGCCCCATAGGCAAGGCGGTGTTCAAGGAGATCAAGGCCATAGACGGCATGATAGAGGCAAGGGAGATCCGTCTGTGAGAGGCAGGTCACAGGTCATAGGTCGCTGCTGTCCAGGATAATACATATTCTCCCATGCCTGGTCAGTAGTAACAAGGGTTCGAGATAGCCACAGCCCTTGCTCCAGAACAAGGTTGGTCCCTTGCGTCATCATAACTGAACTGCATGCTGTCCTGCATTCCGGAACGCCGCCGCCACACGGCCCTGAAGCACCGTCCTGCGCCCACAAACATGTTTCAAACCTCAAAATTTTCTGATATGCTTTACCTATGTCGAAAGAAAAGTCAGGATCCAAAAAAAACCTGAAAAAACGCAAGGGTATAATACTGGAGATCAAGGACGGGAATAAGGACAAGGAGAAAAAAACAAAGAACTTCACCTTCCTCTATTTTATCATCGCCATCATCGGCATCTTCGTCATCAACAGCTATCTTTCCTTCCGTTCCGAGATAAAGACCGTACCCTACAGCGAGTTCAAGGGCCTCGTCACGCAGATGAAGGTCGGTGACCTCACCATCGACGCCGAAAAGATCCAGGGAACCATGACCCAGCAGGATGGCAAGAAGGTTAAGTTCGTGACGAGCAGGGTCGAGGACCCCGACCTCGTCAAGGACCTCCAGAAGAGCAACGTTCAGTTCTCCGGTTCTTTCGAGAACAAGATCCTCAGGATCATTATCGAATGGATACTTCCTTTCGCCATCATGATCCTTATATGGAATCTCCTCATGCGAAAGATGGGCGGCGCGCCGTCGGGTGTTCTTAACTTCGGGAAAAGCCGGGGCAAGATCTACGGAGAGGACGAGATAAAGATAACCTTCGATGATGTCGCCGGTGTCGACGAGGCGAAGGAGGAGCTCCAGGAGATAATCGAGTATCTTCGTTTCCCGCAGAAGTTTCTCGATCTCGGCGGAAAGATCCCCAAGGGGATACTGCTGGTCGGCCCGCCGGGTACCGGCAAAACGCTTCTCGCAAAGGCCGTCGCCGGAGAGGCAAAGGTGCCCTTTTTCAGTATGAGCGGTTCCGACTTCGTCGAGATGTTTGTCGGCGTCGGGGCATCCCGGGTCCGGGACCTCTTTTCCCAGGCCCAGCAGAAAGCCCCCTGCATCATCTTCATAGACGAACTCGATGCCCTGGGCAAAGCACGGGGCATGAATCCCCTTTCATCTCACGATGAACGCGAACAAACCCTCAACCAGCTTCTTGCCGAAATGGATGGTTTTGACACCAAGACAGGGGTCCTCATCGTGGGCGCGACGAACAGGCCCGAGATCCTGGACCCGGCGCTGCTGAGGCCGGGAAGGTTCGACAGGCATGTCCTTGTCGACAGGCCCGATATCAAGGGGCGCGAAGAGATCCTCAAGGTCCACATCAGAGAGGTCAAACTTGCGCCCAATATTGACCTCTCCGTCATCGCCGCCAGAACCCCCGGCTTCGTCGGTGCCGATCTGGCAAACCTTATCAATGAAGCAGCCCTTCTTGCCGCGCGGAAAGGAAAAACCTCCGTGACAATGGATGAGTTCGAGGAGGCCATCGACCGCGTGGTGGCCGGTCTTGAGAAGAGGAAAAGGGTGATGAGTAAGAAGGAGAAAGAGATCGTCGCCTATCACGAAACGGGACACGCGCTCATGGCCGAGTCCCTGGAAACCGCTGACCCCGTGCACAAGATATCCATAATCCCCCGGGGCATCTCTGCCCTGGGATATACGATGCAGCTTCCCACGGAAGACAGGTATCTCATGACGAAAAGCGAGCTCATCGACCGCATGTGCGTCCTTCTCGGGGGAAGAGTAGCCGAAGAGATCATCTTCGATGAGATCTCCACCGGCGCCCAGAATGACCTGGGCCGCGCAACTGATATCGCGCGGTCCATGGTAAAGCAGTACGGCATGAGCGAAAAACTCGGTCACATGACCTTCGAACAGGAACGCAAGCCTCTCTTTCTCGATATCAGCCCCGGTTCCGGCGCCAAAGACTACAGCGAGGAAACGGCCAGGGAAATAGACAACGAGGTGCGGGCCATCATCGAGCATTCCTACACAAAGGTAAAGGGCATCCTTACGGAAAAACGTGGGTCTCTGGAAGTGGTCGCCAAAACACTCCTCGAAAAGGAATCCATCGACGGTGAGGAACTGAGACGAATGCTGAAGGAATACGTGGAGGGGGACCATGGTAACTAATCTGGACAAGAAACAGATCGACCTTATCAAGGAATCCCTGTGCGTCTACGAAAAGGCCCGGGAGTGCAAGTCTTTGCTCCGCCAGGAACAGCTTTTCTTTGCCAACATCGAGGATTTCGTCGATGACAGGGGCAGAAGCTGCCTTTTCAGGCTCAAGGAGATGTGCCACGATCTCTTTCGCAATTCCACAGAAGCGAGCTATAAAGAAAAGCTCTTCGACATCACCGTCGGTTACACCTTTCACGGGGCGATGAAACTCCGCGAGAACCTCTATCTCCTGGAATACTACCAGCCCCAGTGTGAAATCGCCCTTCAGGACCTGAACGAGCAGGAAAAAAAGATCGTCAATGAGATAGGAGCGCTGGTGAAAAAGGCAAAGGCCCGCCTGAAGGAGGAGTTGAAAGAGGTTACCGTGCTTGCCGATGAACTTGTCAGGCAGCTCAAGGATCTTATCCTTCTATACAAGGCCAACTATCTGCTCCCCCGCTTCCTCTACGAATACGAGAAGACGCTTGTAAAGATATACGGACGAAAGGGCTTCGACGAGATCCTCCTCACGGCATACGCGGACGGTAAGACCCTTCTCATTTTCAAAACGGCCGCCAGCTACCTGGATAGTGAATATTTCGACAGGGCCAGGAAACTCTTCAAGCGCATCACCAGAATGGACGCCTCCAACACAACCGCGCTCTTCCTTTACCTTTTTTCGTCGGCCAACCATTTCTATTTCAAGAACATGTTCACGAGGGCCCTCGCCCTCGCCATGAAGGCACAGGACATGGAGGTCGATAGCGGCACCAGGGAAAGGCATCGCCAGTCGCTGACAGACCTCATCGCCGATCTCTCGAGGGAGATGAAGAAGAAACGAGACTAGCGGAGGCAATTATGCCCATCTATGAATATACCTGCCGCGAATGCGGGAATGAATTCGAAGTGATAGTATTCAGGGACGACGTCCCTGAATGCCCCGCGTGCGGGGCCAGGGACCCGCAAAAGAATATGTCTTCCTTCGGCTTTTCGGCGGGATCGAAGTTCAGATCGTCGGGTGGTTCGGGTGGTTCCTGCGCCGGATGCTCCTCGCCTGATTGCTCGGGCTGTTCGTGACGGCGGACAACCTGCGGAAGACCCCTGTCCTGTCAGGCACGGCACGGCACGGAATGGATCTCTCCCGCAAAATATCACGACTCATTACGAATGAAGGTATGATCGCCGAGAATGACCGTGTCCTTGTCGGTTTCTCCGGGGGCATCGATTCGGCGACACTCCTTTTTGTGCTCATGGAGATCCGGGAGAGGGTTCCCTTCGACCTTGCCGTCGCCCATGTGAACCATCTCCTGAGACAGGAAGAGTCGGAAAGGGACGAAGCCTTCACGAGGGAAACAGCGGAGCGCTGCAAGCTTCCCTGTTTCGTGCAAAGGGCGGACGTGAAGGGCTATGCCCGGTCGATGGGACTCTCTGTCCAGCACGCAGGCAGGGATATCCGGTACCGTTTCTTCAATGAAACGGCCGACCGCGAGGGATACACGAAGGTTGCCGTCGCCCACAATCTCGACGACCAGATCGAAACCTTTCTTCTGAGACTCGTCAAGGGGACGGGTATCCGCGGATTGTCTTCGATACCTCCCGCGCGCGAGAGGATAGTACGGCCATTCATCAACACCTACAGGTCAGAGATAGAATCCTATGCCGCGGCCCGCTCCATCCCCTTTGTCAGCGATTCCTCCAACGACAAGACGGTCTATGAACGCAACTACGTTCGCCACAAGATAATTCCTCTCCTCAACGAATTGAACCCGGCATTCAAGGATAAGGTCGTTTCCCTCCTCGGGGACCTCACAAAGATAAACGGCTTCTTCGACGAAAAGAAGCGCACCTTCGCTGCGAAGAATATGCGTGAAAGCGGCGGCGACACTCTCGTACCCGTCGGGCCGCTTATGAAACTCGATGAAGAGACCCGTTTCAGGGTCATCAGCGAAATCATCGGGAACCTGGCGCCTTTCGTCCCTCTCAGGGAACATATCGGGCTCATCGAAAAGGTGTTGTCCTCTCAAAGACCAAATCTGCGCCTCGATCTGCCTTCTTCTCTCAGGATAACCAGGGCCTATGACACGCTCATATTCACCACGAAGAAAGCTCCGGCGGCGGTCAAGGAGACCTTTCTCCTTGTGGAAGGGAAGAACTGCATCGCTCCCCTCGAGATGAATGTCACCGTCACCGTCTTGAAGGAACCTCCTCCTTCCTATCCAGTGAACGCTTTCACGGCATACTTCGACCTCGGCAAGCTCGGCTCCCTCGACAGCCTTGTTATCCGCACATTCCGTCCCGGCGACAGGTTCCGCCCCCTCGGTATGGACCAGCTGGTGAAGATAAAGGATTTCTTCATATCCAGGAAGATACCGCTGGAGTCACGCAGGCAGACTCCACTCCTGCTCTGCGGCGATGCAATTATCTGGGTCGTGGGCCACCGGATCGACGACCGGTTCAAAATAGAAAGCAACACCGGCAGAGTCCTGAAGGTGACCACCCGAAAATCCTGTCAACCCTCTTCAATTTCTGATTGACAGGTCCTTCCCTCATGGTGTAAAAAAGTATCCGCTATGCCTTTCGGGCACGTGAGGAGTGATGGATCCGACCTTTACTCCTTATCCAAAAAACCTAAAGGAGTTGCCGTATGCTATCCAGAAGAGCCGCCTCACTGAAACCCTCACCTACACTGGCCATCTCGGCAAAGGAAAAAACACTCAAGGCCCAGGGAATAGACATCGCCGGCTTCGGCGCGGGCGAGCCCGACTTCGACACTCCTGCACATATAAAAGATGCCGCCATCAAGGCCATCAACGACAATTTCACCCGCTACACCCCCGTCACCGGCATCGATCCTCTCAAAGACGCAATAATCGAAAAATTCAAGCGCGACAACGGCCTTGACTACAAACGCGAAGAGGTCATCGTTTCCTGCGGTGGAAAACACGGTCTCTACAACCTGTTCCAGGCCCTCTTCCAGGAAGGCGACGAGGTTATAGTCCCTGCCCCCTTCTGGGTATCCTATCCGCCGATGATCGAGCTTGCAGGCGGCAAGCCCGTAATCCTCGAAACCAGCGAGGAAGACGACTACCAGATCACAGCGGACACCCTGAAGAAACACCTCACCCCCCGGACCAAGGCAGTCATTCTCAACTATCCCTCGAATCCCGTGGGCTCTGTTTTCTATCGCGATAACCTCGAGGCTATAGGCAGGCTTGCAGTGGAGCACGACTTTTTCCTTATCTCCGACGAGATCTACGAGAAGCTCGTCTATGATGATTACCGCCACGTCAGTATCGCTTCCATGGACAACGCATTCAAGGACCGGACCATCATATGCCACGGTGTTTCCAAGACCTATGCCATGACGGGCTGGAGAATAGGCTATAGCGCGGGCCCCGCCGCCATTATAAAAGCCATGGGCAACATCCAGAGCCAGAGCACCTCGAACCCGACCTCCATATCGCAGATGGCGGCGCTTGCCGCCTTGAGCGGCAAGCAGGACTTCATCGGCACCATGGTCGCCGAATTCAAGAAGAGAAAGGATTTTCTGGTGAAAAGCCTGAGGGGCATTGAAGGCGTGACCTGTTATGACCCGAGAGGCGCTTTCTATGTATTTCCCAACTTCAATGTTGTTCTCGGAAGGCGATACAAGGACCGCGTTGTGGATTCATCGACAACGCTGACAGAGATCCTTCTCGACGAGTTTCATACCGCGGTGGTTCCCGGTGTGGAGTTTGGCAAGGAAGGATACCTCCGGCTCTCCTTTGCCACATCCATGAACGTCATTGAAAAGGGCGTGAACAGGATAGCCAAAGCGGTTGCATCCATGACCTGAGAAGAAGACCACACTTCGCAAAGAGGGGACCGATGCGGCCTTGCGCACAGTCCCCTCTTTGTCTTTGCCCTCTGGATGAAAACACCAGATTGTGGTAGTATGATGGGACAATAAGGAGGGTACAATGGCGGAAAAACAAGCGAAGAAACGTGTAACATTTAAATTCAGCGATGCCGGGGCCAGCCACGTTTATATCGCCGGTTCTTTCAATTCCTGGGACCCCTCCGGGCGCCCTCTTAAAAAGGATGCAAAGGGAACCTGGAAAACAACTATCATGCTCCCCCAGGGTATCCACCAGTACCGGTTCATTGTTGACGGCAATTGGATCGAAGATCCCTCTTCCAGCCATAAGGAAATGAACGAGTTCGGCGGCTTCAATTCCGTAGTTGTCGTCTGAACTCCCCGAAGGAGACGGAGCGGCAACCTCGAGCCTCTCACGGGAAGCAACCGGTCCTGCGGCCCTGCCCGGAACCCCTTCTACGGCTTGTCAGGCCTCAAAATCCGATTGTAATCGGTGGCAAAAGCGACTATACTCTTGCCATCCAGATCAGGAGGCAGGCAATGCTTGAAGGACACATCTACAAGACTTTTGATCTTGAGCTTAAAGAGCTCAAGGAGAAGCTCCTCTATGAAGGCGGGCTGGTTGAGAAAGCTATCAACAAAGCGATCAAGGCACTCCTCGAGCGCAACTCCGACCTTGCCGACAAGGTCATAGAGGACGATCCGGTCGTCAACGCCCTCGAAGTTGAGATCGACGAGTTCTGCCTCAAACTCCTGGCTCTGCGGCAGCCTGCGGCACGCGACCTGCGCTTCATCACGACAGCCATCAAGATCAACTACGACCTGGAGCGTATCGGCGACATGGCCGTCAATATCTGTGAGAGGGTCCAGGAACTGAACCAGGAACCTCAGCTCAAACCATACATAGATCTGCCCATGATGGCCGAGACGGTGCAGCTGATGCTCAAGGAGAGTCTTGACGCCTTTGTCAAGGAAGACGTGGCCGCCGCACGAAAGGTCACCAAGGACGATCAAAAAGTCGACCAGCTGCTCGACCAGATCTTTCGCGAGCTCCTGACGTACATGATGCAGGACATGCGGACGATATCACGGGCCACCCGGGTGCTCTTTATCTCCAAGTACCTGGAGCGGATGGCCGATCACGCCGTCAATATCGCCGAACTGGTCATCTTCCTCGTAGAGGGAAAGATAATAAGACATTCCAAGGATCCCCAGGAATAATATATGCTTCTGAGGAAATGGGTCATAATTCTACCTCTCATCGCCACTCTGCTTTCCTGTTCAGGTACCTTCAATGACAAGTCCGGAAGAAAACACACCATCACCATTGCCGGTTCCACGTCGGTCATGCCCTTCACAGAGAAGCTTGCCGAGCATTTCATGGTAGACCACAAGGGCTTCATCGTCGACGTGCAGGGAGGCGGCTCAACCGCGGGCATCCAGGCCACGATCAACAATACCGTCGAACTGGGGATGTCGTCGCGGGGATTAAAGAACGAGGAAAAGAGACTGAGCACTATCACTATCTGCTATGATGGAATAGCCATCGTCGTCCATCCCGACAACCCCATCGGCACATTGAGCCTCGACGAGATACGCCGGATATTCAGTGGCCGCATCTCGAACTGGCGACAGATGGGATGGGTTGACAGAAGGATAGACGCGGTGTCCCGTGAGGAAGGATCAGGTACACGGGGCGCATTTGAGGACCTGATCATGAAAGGTGCCGAGATAGACGACGGCACCATGGTGCAGGACTCCAACGGATCCGTCAAGGAGGTCGTCGCGACCGACCCTTATGCCATAGGGTATATATCCATGGGCCTGGTGGGCAAGAACGTGAAACCCGTTGCCATCGACGGCGTCAGCCCCTCCATCAAGACCATCAAGTCGGGCCGCTACAAGATAGTACGGCCTTTTCTTTACGTGACCAACGGGGAGCCGGACCCCAGGACCACGCAGTTCATCGACTATGTCCTTTCCGGGGAAGGGCAACAGATCCTCAAGAACGAAGGACTCGTGGGGTTTTATGATTGACAGAGCGGTAGTCAAGGAGCGCTTCGTCAAGTGGGTGCTCGTAGCCTTTGCGCTTTCATCACTTCTTTTCCTCTTTCTCATCTTCATCTTCATCCTTGCCGAGGGTCTGCCCCTCTTCCTTAAGGTGGGGGTCAAAGAGATCATCTTCGGGATGAAGTGGGCGCCAACCAAGGGTCATTTCGGCATCTTCCCGATGATCATATCGTCCTTTCTCGTCACTACCGGGGCCCTCCTCATCGGTGCTCCCATGGGTCTTTCCTGTGCCATCTATCTCTCCGAGTACGCGGGGAAGAAGACAAAGATGCTTCTCAAGCCGGCCATTGAATTGCTTGCCGGCATTCCTTCCGTTGTCTTCGGCTTCCTCGGCGTCATCTATATCGTCCCTCTCGTCAGAAATTATCTCGGGGGATCCGGATTCTCTCTCATATCCACATCCCTTGTTCTCGGCGTCATGATCCTGCCCACCATCATCAGCATCTCCTTCGACGCCCTTGTCAGCGTCCCCAAGACCTATCGTGAAGGCTCGGCTGCGATGGGCGCTACGAAATGGCAGACCATCTACAAGGTCATCATTCCCTCCGCGAAATCCGGCATACTGGCAAGTTTCATCCTCGGCATGGGAAGGGCGATAGGAGAGACGATGGCGGTCATCATGATCGCCGGCAACGCCCTCAAGATACCTACAAGTATCCTCGACCCGTTGAGGACATTGACGGGCAATATCGCCCTGGAACTCGCGTACGCCACCGGCGACCATCGCCTCGCGCTCTTCTCGACGGGTGTGGTCCTCATGCTCATAATCATGATACTCAATTATATCGCTAACTTCGGCATAAAGAGGAAAATCGCCAAATGAGAATCAATCCTCGGATAATCAACCGGTTCGTCAGGATGGGACTCAACGTACAGGCATTCTTCACTGTCGGGATACTCATCGTCATCGTGGCGATAATCTTCTTCAAGGGCTTCCCGCATACCAATTTCGCGTTCATCTTTTCCTTTCCCGAGGACATGGGAAGGGAGGGCGGCATCTTCCCCTCGATCGTGGGAACCATACAACTCGCCCTTTTGTCCATCCTTCTGGCCACCCCTCTCGGTCTCGGGACTGCGATATTCCTCACGGAATATACGAAGGAGTCCCTCTTTACGAAATTCATCCGCTTCGGCGTCGAATCTCTTGCGGGAATCCCGTCGATCCTCTATGGCCTTTTCGGTTTTATCTTTTTCGTGATAAAGCTGAAGATGGGCTGGTCTCTGCTCGCAGGCGTTCTCACGATGACCATCATGATCCTCCCCACCATCATCAGGACATCCGAGGAGGCGATAAGGGCCGTGCCCCGGCAACTCAGAATAGTCAGCTACTCCTTGAGCGCAAGCAAATGGGAAACGATAAAGAAGGTGGTTCTCCCTGCCGCCATGCCGGGGATACTGACGGGAATCATGCTCAGCATCGGGCGCGCCGTTGGTGAAACGGCGGCTATCATCTTCACCATGGGCAGTTCACTGAGGCTCCCCCTTTCCCTCATGGACTCGGGCAGGACCATGGCGGTCCACTTTTACATCCTGGCCCGCGAGGGCATATCCATGGAGAAGGCGTACGGCACCGCGGTGGTGCTTGTACTGAGCATCCTGCTCATCAACATACTGGCGTATTACATCATGAACAGGGCCATTGCGCGATATTCATAACAGGGATATATGGAACCAAAGATCTCAACAGACAGATTAAGAGTATCCTTCGGCAAGGTAGAGGTGCTGAAGAATGTTACCATCACCGTTCACAGGAATACTATCACCGGTTTCATGGGGCCTTCCGGAAGCGGCAAGTCCACCCTCATTTCCGTCCTCAACCGCATGATCGACTTTGAGAACAACGTCAGGATCGATGGCGACGCGGCCATAGACGGAACGAGCATCCTCGACGGGAGCATCAACCCCATAGAACTGCGAAGACGCGTCGGCACCGTTTTCGCCGTCCCCATCCCCCTTCCCCGCTCCATATTTGAGAATATCGCCTATGGACCGAGGCTCAAAGGGATAAGCGACCGCACCAATCTCCACCATATCACTGAGGAGAGCCTGAAAAAGGCCTTCCTCTGGGACGAGGTGAAGGACAGGCTCGGCACATCCGCGCTGAAGCTTTCCGGAGGACAGCAGCAGAGGCTTTGTCTTGCGCGCACCCTGGCGCTGAAACCGGAGATCATCCTCCTCGATGAACCATGCTCCGGCCTGGACCCCATCTCGACAGCCAAGATAGAGGACGCGTTGAGCGAATTGAAATCCGACTACACGATCATCCTCGTATCCAACAATACGAAACAGATCGCCCGGATAAGCGACTTTTCGGCCTTCTTCTATCTCGGTGAACTTATCGAGTACAACACGACGGAAAAGGTCTTCACTGCGCCTGCCGAGACGAAGACAGAAGACTACATACAGGGAAAGTTCGGATGATGGATACATTCGCTTTGCGAACGAAGGGGCTCAATCTCTATTATGGAGATTTCCACGCCCTGAAAGACGTGGACTTTCAGGTATACTCCAATGCCATAACGGCGCTCATCGGCCCGTCGGGATGCGGAAAATCAACCCTTCTTCGCTGTTTCAACCGTATGAATGACCTCCAGGAAGATGTCCGCATCGAGGGCAATATCTATGTGCATGACGAGAGATTGGAAGAGATCGACATCATCAATCTGAGAAAAAAGGTGGGCATGGTCTTTCAACGTCCCAATCCCTTTCCCTTTACCGTATACGAAAACATGGTCTACGGCCTCAAGGTCCACGGCATGGGAAACAGACGCGGCTGGCGGGAGATCGTCGACCGCTGTCTTCACTCCGTCGGCCTCCTGGAAGAGTTGGAAAACAAGCTCCATACGCCCGCTCTCGAGCTCTCCGAAGAGATGAAACAGCGCCTTTGCGTCGCCCGCCTCCTCACGGTTGAACCTGAAATAATTCTCCTCGACGAGCCCTGCTCCGCCCTCGACCCCATAGCCACGATGAGGATCGAGGAACTCATGATGGAATTAAAGGAGCGCTACACCATCCTCATCGTCACCCACAACATGCAGCAGGCCGCCCGCGTCTCCGACCATACGGGCTTCATGCTCCTCGGCGACCTCGTGGAATTCGGCGACACCTCCCAGATATTCACTTCCCCCCATGATGAACGGACTGAAGGGTACATTACGGGAAGATACGGATAGGAGACGGGCAAAAGATTCTTTCCTATCACCTATCATCTCTCGTCTATCGCCTCTCTCTGTGCGCTCCGTCATTGACATCCTTTCCCGCCCATAGTAAGTTTTCGAGAAAAACCACAGGGGGCTGGTATGGGAAATTTTCTCGAAGTAATTGAATGGTTTGACGACACGGGCATGGAGATCGCCCACAGGATACCCGAGGAAGGGTCGGGAGATATCAAGTACGGGGCGCAGCTTACCGTTCGCGAAAGCCAGGCGGCGATATTCTTTTATGAAGGGAAGGCGTACGATGCGGTAGGCGCCGGGCGCTACACGCTCTCCACCCTCAATATACCCATTATCACGAAGCTGCTGAGTCTTCCCTGGGGCTTTACGAGTCCCCTTCGCGCTGAGGTCTGTTTTATCAATACGAAAACGTTCACCAACCTCCCCTGGGGAACGAGGGATCCCGTCGCATTCAAGGATTCCACGCTGGGACTCGTCAGGCTGCGCGCCTTCGGTATGTTCAATATCAGGGTGATCCAACCGTCGCTCTTCATCAACACCCTCGTGGGAACAAAGGCATCTTACACCGTCGAGGATATCCAGGACTACCTGGGGAAGGTCATACTTTCCCGTTTCAACGACTATCTCGGCGACAACCTCGATAGCCTTCTCAATCTGCCGGGGAAATACGATGCCATTTCGGCAGGACTGACGGGGGTGCTGGAAAAGGATTTCTCCCATTTTGGCATCCAGCTTTCAGGCCTTTATATCAACTCCATCACTCCACCCCAGGAGGTCCAGCAGGCCATCGACGACAAGAGCAGACTCGCCGTCTTCGACGATCTCAACAAACTCCTCAGGATGAAGACCGCCATGGCCATGGAAAGCGCCGCGCAGAACCCCAGCCAGGCAGGCGCCGGTCTCGGTATGGGACTTGGCTTCATGATGCCCGCCATGTATGCGGAAACCCTCAAGGGGGCGTCTCAACCCGTCGATGTGATCAAGTGCCCGGAGTGTCAGAACCCCATCGGAAAAGATGCCCAGTTCTGTCAGTCCTGCGGCCACCATTTGCTTGTGATCTCTCAATGCCCGAAGTGCGGCAAGAACCTCCCCGCACGGGCGAGCTTTTGTCCTTCCTGCGGTCAGAGTGCAACGGCAAAGGAAGAACCTCTGAAGTGCCCTCATTGCGGAACTGACAACCTTTCAGAATCAGTCTTCTGCAACCACTGCGGGGAAAAGATCTGACGGTCATGCAGATCGAGCACCTCTGTCCCCAGTGCGGCGCCCCGGTCGTCCTCGAAGAGACCGACAGGCTGCTTACCTGCAATTTCTGCAAGACGAGACTCTGCATGCAGCCCCGGGATTATTTCCGATATTGCTTCTCACCCTCGGACCCCTTCCTTGAAGAGGTCATCTACGTGCCCTACTGGCGTTTCAGGGGTGTGCATTACACGTGCAAGACAAGCGGGATAGCGAACGGGATCATAGACAAAACCTTCCTTGCCATCGAGAGTAAACATTTCGCGCAAACCCTGGGACTGCGGCCACAAACACTGAAACTGCACCTCGCACGGCCAGCGGCCAATACCAGATTCATCCCGCCGAGCATTCCTTTTGACAAGTCGTCCGTGAAAACACAACACGACGTGGTCTACGAAACGGTGACGCTTCACGAGACCCGTTTCGTCCGGCGCGGCACGCAGGGAGACTATGCGGAGATCCCCGTAACGAGAAAGGAATTGAAAGAGGAGCGGATCTACCACGAAGCGTTTATCGCCGATTCAATGAGCCTTATCTACGCGCCGATGTTCGTCCGCAACCACCGTTTTTGGGACGGCATACTCAACGAACCGCTCCATGGGAGCCCTCCCTTGTATGAATCATTTCCGTACGAGGTCTTCTCCGGCGGCTGGGCAGTAGACTTCCTGCCAACCCTGTGCCCCCAGTGCGGCTGGAACACGCTGGCCGAAAGAGACAGTTGCGTCCTCTTGTGCAATACATGTAACTCCGCCTGGGGAACGGATGGGCAGGCCCTCAGGCGCGTCGGTTTCGCAACGGCCCTGTCGAAGAAGGCCACGCGGGGATCCGCGCGCCAATATCTGCCTTTCTGGCGGCTCCGAGTTGATATCGAGGGTTTGGAACTGGATTGTTACGCAGACCTGGTACGACTTGGAAACCTCCCAAGGGTCATACAGCCGGGTTGGGAAGAACCTCCATTCTTCTTCTGGGCGCCCGCGTTCAGGATGAGTCCGGCCGTCTATCGGCGCATGTCAAAGCAGTTTACAATCGCCAATTTCTCCGGTGGATTTGAGGACAGGCTGCCTGACGCGCCTATCCATCCCGTTAACCTCACCGTTCAGGATGCCCTCGACAGCCTGATAACGATCATAGCCGACCTTGGCATCAACAAGAGAAAGGTCCTGCCCCTCCTTCCCGACATAAAGATAACCCTCCGGGAGGCGCTGCTTGTATTCTTTCCCGTCACCGAAACCGATCACGAATATATCCAGCCGGACATAAAATGCGGTTTCATGAAGAACGCGCTGGAACAGGGAAGGAACATCTGAAGCCTGGAACCTGAGACTGTCCTTCCCGGTCATACGTTGAACCGTATGTGGAGGATATCTCCGTCCCCTACGACGTAGTCGCGGCCCTCCAGTCTCAGGAGGCCCTTTTCGCGGGCAGCGTGTTCGCTGCCGCAGGTGAGGAAATCGTCGATATTGATCACTTCGGCCCGTATAAAACCCTTTTCCATGTCTGTATGGATCTTGCCGGCGGCCCTGGAGCACGTTGTTCCCCTGGGGATGGTCCAGGCACGCATCTCCTTGCCCACGATCGTGTAGAACGTGATGAGGTCGAGGATATGGTACCCGATATGAATGATCTTCTCAATGGAGAACTCCTTCATATCATAGAGCTCCATGTAAGAGGCCCTCTCATTCTCCGCCAGGGCGCTGAGGTCCTGCTCCAGTTTGCCGCAGATGTAGACAACCTCCCGGCCCCTCTTTCCGGCGGCCTCTTCGATCGCCGGCTCCGGGATGTTCGCCAGGCCCTCTTCATCGACGTTCGCAATGTAGAAGAGCGGTTTTGTCGTTATGAGGTCGAAGGTCCCGAGGACCTGCTGCTCATTCCCGTCAAAATCCTCCATGACCACAAAGCGCCCCGCCTCAAGATAGCGTCTCACCCTGAGGAGGAGTTCCATCTCCGTTTCGCCCTTGTCCTTTGAGATCTTCGCGAGACGCTCTATCTTTTTTATGCGGTCTTCAACGATCTCCAGGTCGGAAATGATGATCTCCGTCTCGACAATATCCATGTCTCGCGCGGGATCGATATCGGCATACACGTGGGGTACCTGACCGGAGTTGAATGCACGGATGACATGGCCAATTGCGTCCACATTCCTGATGTGGGAAAGAAACCTGTTTCCCAGTCCCTCCCCTTTGTGCGCGTCCTTGATGAGACCTGCGATATCGACGAATTCGATGGTTGTCTGCGTCACTTTTTCAGGCTTGAGGAGATCGGCCAGGCCGAACAGCCGGCCATCGGGAACAGGGACAACGCCCACGTTGGGATCGATGGTGCAAAAGGGATAAGGCTGGCAGGGCACCGCCAGTGCGGTGAGTGCATTGAAGATGGTTGATTTGCCTGAATTGGGAAGACCTACGAAGCCGCACGAAAAGCTCATCGCCCCTGTCTCACTCCGGTCCGCGCCTGTTGTAGAGACTCATCGCCTTTGGGCCGCCTTCGAAGACAAAAACCTTTAAGGCGTCGCAGGCGATATCGATGATATCCGCGAGTTCCCGGGTCTCATCTCCATCGAACCGCGCCAGTACGTATTCCTCGGCAGCCATGGATGGATTCCTTCCTATGCCTATCTTAAGACGCCAGAAGTCCACGCCGCCGACGCTCTCGATGACGGAACGAACGCCCTTGTGACCCCCGTCCCTTCCGCCGGAACGGATCCGCATCTTGCCAAATTCCATGTCCATGTCGTCGTGTATGACGATCATACGATCGGGGGACACTTTGAATTTCCCGGCCAGCCTGGCCACGGGACCGCCGGACAGGTTCATGTACGTATCGGGTTTTGCAAGGATCAGGTCTTCTTTCGACCCGATCCTGCAACCCGAATCTTTCTTCTTGACGGGTATCTTGAAACGCTCTGAGAAACGGTCTATGACAAGATAACCAATATTATGCCGCGTAAAGGCGTAATCGGAGCCCTTGTTGCCAAGCCCACATAGTAGATGCAAGGAACGTTACTCCTCCTTCTCCTTCTCCTTCACTTCGGCAACCTCGGCCACTTCCTGCACGACGACCTTCTCTTCAACCGCAGGAGGTATGATGCTCAAGATGGCGATATCGCCGTGCTCGACCATTTTCACCCCAGGCAGGGAGATGTCGCTGACATGCACGGAGTCACCGATATTGAGTTCCGTGATATCCACGGAGATCTCTTCCGGGATCTGACCGGGAAGGCATTCAAGCTTGATGGACCTCAGATGGACATCCACGATACCGCCCAGAACCTCGCCCTTGGCCTTGCCCTTCAGATGGATAGGAACCTCGACCTCGACCATCTTTTCCATGGAAACCTGGAAGAAATCGATGTGCAGGATCCTCGTGCCCAGAGCGTCCCTTTGCACCTCTTTCACCATTACCGGCCTGTTCTCCACGGCGTCGCCGCCATGGATCTCCATGTCGAGGATGACGTTTCTTTTCATGTGCCGGGTAATGCTGTCCCAATCCTTCGCTGAGATCGTTATTGAAACGGGTTCAACGCTGCCTCCGTAGAGCACTGCCGGTATCTTCCCTGCACTTCTGGTCTTTCTTGCAACGCCTTTTCCTGTTGCTGTTCTTCTGTCTGCCTTGATCAAAACCTGTTCCATAATCTTCCTCCCAACTATATGAACAACGAACTTACAGATGCATCGCTATGTATTCTTTTGATGGCCTCTCCGAGTATGGGCGACACATCCAGAATCTTAAACTTATTAGATTGCCTGCCGATTTCCGAAAGGGGGATGGTATTGGTCGCTATCAATTCCTTGAGAGGGGAATTGTTTATCCTCTCGATCGCCTGTCCCGAGAGCACCGGGTGGGTGCAGCACGCATAGACGACTTTTGCGCCGCCGTCTATGAGGGCCTGGGCTGCCTGAACGATAGTTCCTCCCGTATCGATCATGTCATCGATGAGGATCGCCGTCCTGCCCTTCACGTCGCCGATGACATGCATCACCTTCGACTCGTTGGCCTTTTCACGCCTCTTGTCGATGATGGCAATGGTCGCGTTGATCCTCTTGCCCAGCTCGCGGGCACGCTCGACCCCACCTGCATCGGGAGAAACGATCACGACCTCTCCATCGATCTTCTTTATGTATTCGAACTGAACGGGAAGTGCATAAAGATGGTCCACGGGGATGTCAAAGAAACCCTGGATCTGGCCGGCATGAAGGTCCATGGCCAGTATCCTTGAGGCTCCGGCCACGGTTATGAGGTTGGCCACAAGTCTCGCCGAGATGGATGTGCGGGGAAGAACCTTACGGTCCTGCCTGGCGTATCCATAGTAGGGCATCACAACAGTTATCCTGCCCGCGGAGGCCCGTTTCAGAGCATCCACCATGATGAGGAGTTCCATCAGGTTATGGTTCACGGGCGGACAGGTGGACTGAACCACGAAAGTGTCCATACCGCGGACGCTTTCATCGATCGAAACCTGGATCTCGCCGTCGCTGAACTGATTAATTTTGGCCTTAGCGAGTTTGATCCCGAGGTACTCGGTGATCCTGGAGGCCAATTCCGGGTTTGCGTTGCCAGTTAATATTCTGAGCTTGTCCAATCAAAACCCCCTGAGAATTATATGTGTATACTGGGGCGGGAGGATTCGAACCTCCGAATGCAGGCTCCAAAGGCCTGTGTCTTACCGCTTGACGACACCCCAAATGATTGTCATACTGCCTGAGGTCTGTTTATCTCCACTTCGTAAGCTCCGAGAACGCTCTCCTCGATCATCTGCCGGGTGACACTGTTCAAGGGATGCACCGTATCCCGGAATGAGCCGTCCTTCATCTTTTTGCTTGGCATTGCGACGAAGAATTTGCCCTCACCCTGGATTACCTTCAAATCGCGAACAATGAAGCAATCGTCAAAGACGATCGATGCGTACGCCTTCACCCGCTTCTCGTCAACGGGGAATATCCTTACGTCGGTAATCTCCATTAGTTTACCCCTCCCTGTACGCTGTGCGCAACAAAAACAGTACCCATCTTCTTTATTGCCGACAATGATGCCTGACACGCATCTTGCTCATTCCCGAAGACAGCGAACACCGACGAACCGCTTCCGCTCATCAGCGAACCGAGGGCTTTTGTCCCTTTCAGCATATCCTTTATCACTTCGATCTGCGGACACATGGCCATACCGACACTTTCCAGATCATTTTCCATAATGGCCGCGATTTGTTCCGGATTGCTGAAATTTTGCATCAATTTAATATCGTTTTGCTTCTTTGTCAACACGATTCTCAAGCCCTCGTAAACCGCCTTCGTGGATATGTTGACATTCGGATACACAATCACATACCACAGAGAGGGGAGTTGGACCGGTCTGATCACATCGCCTATTCCCTCCATGATGCAGGGCTTTCCGTGAAGGAACAGGGGGACATCCGCGCCTACCCGGCTGCCGATGCCGCCAAGCTCTTCACTGTTCAGCCCCAGTTCCCAGTGCGCGGAGAGCTCCTTGAGAACCGTGGCGGCATCGCTGCTTGGTCCGCCGAGACCGCTGCCGATGGGTATCCGCTTTTCGATGAGTATACGGACACCCCTCCTGACGCCGGTCGCCTCCCGGAGCATCCGTACTGCGCGATAGACCGTATTACCCTCGCCCCGGGGAAGGATTCCCCTGTCATCGTCAACGACTATCTCATCGCCGGCAATATCCTCGATATGTATGGTGTCGTACAGGGAAACAAGGTCGACAAGGCTTCTCAGGTCGTGATATCCGTCAGGTCTTCGGGAAAGGACCTTGAGGTAGAGATTGACCTTGGCAGGAGAAATAAACGTCTTCTTCACAGGGCTCATCCAGAATAACCAATCCCAGGGGTTGTATAATATATAACCAAATTCCAACACCTATTTGGTTATAATCTTCATTTACATTATTCCTTCTATCTGGAACTTGTCGATCCCGAAATCGCGATTGGCAACGAGGTTCACCTTTGTCCCGTAGGTGCTCTCTATTTGCTCGAGAGAACTCTTTTCCTCTTCATAGAGCAGGTTGGCCACGTCCGGGGACAGATAGATATTGAAGACCTTCCCCTCCCCTTTCCTGCAAGAACTCCTGAGTTCTCTGAGCACCTCATAGCAAACTGTATGGCGGGATTTGACATATCCCGACCCCTCGCAGTTGGGGCATGTCTCGGTGAGCAGATTAACGACGTTGTGCCGCGTGCGTTTCCTCGTGAGCTGGATAAGCCCCAGTTCACTGATAGGGTACGCAAAGGTCTTTATTCTATCTTTCTTCAGAGTGTCCATCATTGACTGAAAGACCATGTCCCGGGACTCCTTGCGCTCCATATCGATAAAATCGACTATGATGATGCCTCCCACATTGCGCAGGCGTATCTGGTAGGCGATCTCCTTGACAGCTTCAAGATTCGTTCTCAGGATGGTGTCTTCCAGATCCTTTTTACCCAGGTACCTTCCCGTGTTCACATCGATGACGGTAAGGGCCTCGGTATAATCCAGAACGATGTAACCCCCTGACTTAAGCCATATCTTTCTTTGCAGGAGTTTGGCCACCTCCATCTCGATACCGTAGACCTCGAAGATGGGGTCGCGCTCATCGAAATAGACGACCTCGCACCCCTCCTCCGGAAGGTATTCCTTGAGGAACTCCTCCAGCCGGCCGTAGATGAACTGATCGTCGACGATGACCTTTTTCAGGTTGTGGGAATGGAGATCGCGGATCACCCTGAAAATGATGCCAAGCTCCTGATGAAGGATGGCGGGCGCCCTGGTGGCCTTCGCCTTGACCTGAATGCTCTCCCAGATGCGCTTCAGAAAGTTGAGGTCCGTCTCGAGTTCCTCGGCGCTCTTGCCCTCCGATGCTGTCCTGCCTATCAGTCCATATCCCCTGGGGCATATGTCCTTCATTACCGACGCCAGGCGTTTGCGTTCCTCTTCATCTTCGACCTTCCGCGACACGCCGATGTGGTCCGTACCGGGCATGAGAACGAGGAGCCTTCCCGGAAGGGTGATCTTCGACGTGACACGTGTGCCCTTCTGACCGATAGGCTCTCGGGAAACCTGGACGATGAGCTCCTGCCCGTCCTCGAGGACGCCCTCTATCCTCTCCCCTGCCTCGAAATGAAAATCGGAACTGTCGAACTCCTCGTACATCATGCGGTCGAGAATGATGTCGCCTACGTAAAGGAAGGCAGACTTTTCCAGACCGATATCAATGAAAGCGGCATCCATGCCGGGAACGATCCTTACGACCTTGCCCTTGTAGATGCTCCCCACCATGCTATGATCGTTCTTCTTTTCAATGAAGAATTCCACGAGAACACCGTTCTCGAGGAATGCGATCCTTGTTTCACTATATGTCACATTAATAACAAGCTCAGATGCCATGCATACGTCTCGATTCCACTTTTATGATCCTTGTAAAGCAACCCTGCATCCAGAGCTGTTTCACACCCTTGCCGTGCCACAAATAGAAATACCTGCCCCTGGCCCGCCTCCACAGAGTGAGCCCCTCTTCCACTGGAGCATCCGCACTGAGAATAAACAAGTATTCTTTTACCATATCTTTCAGAGAACCTTCAATGAATTCGTAGATCTTAATACCCGATGGAAGCCTTTCGTTGATCCTTCCCACCGTCGACACATCCACGACCACGCCGCTGTCCGTCTCGATCTCGATAAATTCACTAAAGCTTTCCACGCCCACGGGAAGAGCGTCCGTCAGGGCTATCTTCGGCAACGGATGATACTTTCCCCTCGTCCTGATCCTGACACTCGAGGCCTTCATGGCCCTCACGATAATGTTCATGGTGTCAAGATGACCGATGTAGCGTGCATCACCGTATTTGCCATAGCGAAAGGTGAACTTTTTCGGCGCCTCGGCGGCGCCTGTACTCTCCACAGCGGCATCTCCGGAGACTATGGCCCTGTCGGGTACGTCCTGTCGGCCTTCTCTTCCTTGAACCGAGCATCCCAGACCGCAGCCGGCGCAGCCGCTCAGGCAAGACACCGTCATCTCCCCCGACGCCGCCTTATCCAATTCCTTAACGAGGAAACCATCCCCAAGACCCATGTCGACCATATCCCAGGGCAGCGTGCCGGCCGTATCGCGGCCGCCGGTGTAGGTCTTCATATCCGTCGAATTCTCATCGAACCATTGCCGGTAAGGTTCGAAGGAAAAGAATTCCCTCCATGCCTCGAGACGCACCCCCTTTGCATGAAGATGCTCGAAAAGGGGTGCGAGATGTTCGTCCGCCCGCGCGACAATGCTTTCCACAACACTCACCGAGGTGTCGCGGTAGCGCACCCGTACGCCCGTCCTTTTCAGGGCGTCCTTGATGATCATGATCTTCTCCGTGAGGACACTTTCGTCATCCATGGGGAGCCACTGGAAAGGCGTATGCGGCTTCGGTGTAAAGGGGGATACGGAGAGGTTCACGTCCATGCCCGCCGACCGGAATGGCGCTATCACGTCGCGAATGGCGACGAGATCGTCCTGCGTCTCCCAGGGAAAACCGACCATGAGGTAGAGCTTCAGCCTGCGCCAGCCCAGGGCCCTGAGCTGGGGCAACTGAGCAACGAGACTGTCCACGTCTATGTCCTTGTTGAGCCGGGAACGAAGAGAGGTCGTCGGGGCCTCGAGGGCAAAGGTGAAACCCGTTCGCGCCATCTGGCCCATTGCCGATATCTCGTCACTCCCGATGCTGCCTATCTTGAGCGACGGCAGGCTCACCGACAGGCCGTGATACCTTTTCTTTGCATATTCCAGCACGTCGAAGAGAAAGGGGTAATCACCCGAACTGAGCGAAAGGAGAGATATCTCCTCGTATCCGGTGTGGCTGAGACCTTCATCGATAGCGGCCTTTACCGCCTCGAAGGACCGTTCACGGTAAGGCCGGTAACCGAACCCGGCAAGGCAGAACCTGCAGCCGTTGCCGCAGCCTCGCGATATCTCGATGTTGAGTCGGTTATGAACGCTGTCCACGGTGGGTATGGGAGGTCGGGCGGGGTGGTATCCATTATCAAGATCACGGACGAAGAGGCGCTTCACCTTCGGCGAGGGCGCGAAGGGGGAATGGACCCCCTCCAGTTTGGCCAGTTCCGCGATCATCCTGTCCCTTGACTCCCCTTTCATGCTGCGTGCCGTATTGAGCAGGGAAACAAGCACCTCATCACCTTCACCCGCCACAATGATATCGAAGAAACGCTCGTAAGGTTTTGGGTTGAGCATGAGCGGCCCGCCGCCGATGACAATGGGGTCGTTCCCCTTACGCTCTTCAGCGCGTATCTTCACGCCGCCCAGGGAGAGCATGTTGAGAACGTTGGTCACATTGAGTTCATAGGTCAGCGAGAACCCTATGAGGTCCATGGCGTGAAGAGGAGTCTTCGACTCCAGCGTCCCAAGGGCCGTGCCCGATCGCCTGAGATGTTCTTCCATATCCGCCCAGGGAGCGAAACAGCGCTCGCACCAGACCCCCTCAACGTTGTTGGCGATCTCGTAAAGCAGAAACAGCCCGTAGTAGGACATTGCTATCTCGTATATATCGGGATAGCACAGGGCAAAGCGAACCTTGACGTCCTTCAGGTCCTTCTTCACATGATTAGGCTCGCAGCCGATATAACGTGCCGGCCTGAGAATGTTTCGCGGGATATCAAACATTATTTTCTTTGAGTTTCAGGTTTCACGTTCCCTGAAACTTCTTCATTATCCTTTCCAGATCTTCGGTCACCATCGACTGGATGCGGTCGAGGCCCTCCTTCGTGTCGGCCTCGAACCTCAGAACAAGGATGGGTTGCGTGTTGGAGGGACGAACGAGTCCCCAGCCATCGTCGAACATCGCCCGCACGCCGTCGATGTCTATGATGGGATACTGCGAGCGATAGAGTTCCGTCAGTTCCCGCACGACATCGAACTTCACCCTGTCCGGGCAATCCGTGCGTATCTCCGGCGTGAAATACGTCTTCGGCAGGTCGGCGAGGAACTCGGATACGGGCCTGCCGTCCTCCTCCATTATTTCGAGGAACCGCAAAGATGCGTAGATGGCGTCGTCGTAGCCGAAAAAACGGTCGGCGAAAAAGATGTGACCGCTCATCTCTCCGCCCATCATGGCGTGGACCTCCCTCATCTTCTGCTTGATGAGCGAATGGCCCGCCTTCCACATGATGGGAACGCCGCCGCGCTTCGCTATATCGTCGAACAGGTTCCGGGAGCACTTGACTTCCGAAACGAATATCGCCCCCTTGTGTTCCTTGAGGACCTGCCGGGCATAGATGAGCATGAGATAATCGCCCCATATGATGCCGCCCTTCTCATCGATGATGCCTATCCGGTCGGCATCACCGTCATATCCGATACCGACATCCGCCTTTTCCCTGAGAACGGTCTCCCTGAGAGCGGCAAGGTTCTTCTCCACCGTGGGGTCGGGGAAATGGTTGGGGAAATGGCCGTCCATGTCGCAAAACAGCTCCGTCACATTCTGGCCGAACTCCTTCATGATGGGAGCCGCGATAACCCCTCCCGTGCCATTGCCGGCATCCATGACGACGTTGAACCTCTTTCCTATCTTTATGCTCTTGCGCAGATACCCGTAATAGTCTTTCACGATATCCTTGTATTCGCGGTATGATCCCACGTCGCTCACGTATCTTTCCGCCTCGATGATCCTCCTCATATCCTGTATCTGCTCGCCATAGAGCGTTGCCCTGTCGACGGCAACCTTGAAACCGTTCATGCTGGGAGGGTTGTGGCTCCCTGTTATCATGATGCCGCCTTCGACATCGAGGTTGAAAAGCGAATAATAAAAGAGCGGCGTCGGCGCGAGGCCGACATCTACGACGTCGAGGCCGCTTTCGACCATGGCTTCGGCCAGAATGTCACGGTAATGCCCGGAACTGAGCCGGCAGTCGCGGCAAAGAGCTGCCCTTTTCTTCCCGAGCCTCACCATGTAAGCCCCGAAGGCCTTCCCTATGCTCCGAACGACGTCATCGGCGAGATCGTCCTCCACGCTTCCCCTGATATCGTACTCTCTGAAGATCTCATTGTTCATAGCGACTCCTTATCGGGACCCTGGTCTGCAAACATTGGCAAGAGACGGTACCGACCACACAGAGACGTGACGCCGTCGGCGTCCTTTCAGTTGTGGGGAGCGGCCTGTGCCGCCGCATCCAATGACGGCTTCTGACGCAAAAGCTCGATCATCATGAGGGCATTCCTGGCCGCTTTGCCTGCATGGCAGTTGTTGAAAAAGACGAAGGTCGTACCGGCGGTTTTTGAGGCAATATCCTCAACAGGTTGTACGAATGTCTTCAATTCCTTCTCTGTATACAGGTAATCATACCGGACATCGACGGGTTCCCTGAACCATGCCCTGTTCCTCCCGTGAAAACGGAAGTATCCCGTCTGCGATGTCAGAACGGGTGTGAAGGGCATGAGGCCCTTGAGCCTGGGCTCGTCAACAACGCAAAACCCGAGCGACAATTCCCTGAGAAGGTCGAAATATCGTTCCTCGAACCATCTGGCGTTGCGGAATTCGATGATCGACTCATAGTCCGCAAACTCATCCCTTATCTTTCGAAGGTATCCGATATTCTCGTCAGTGGGGAGGAACATGTAAGGAAATTGGAACAGAAGGGCCTTCATGCTCTCTCCCAGCGGTTCGATGCCCTCTTTAAAGAGACGGCATGTTTCTCTTATATCGCCGATGATTGAATGAGTGATGCCTTTGTATGCCTTCACAACAAAGGAAAAATCCGACGTCGTCCGTCGTGCGAAGGATTCCATGGTCTTGCGGGACGGCATGGAATAATATGTGTAGTTCACCTCCAGGGCCCTGAACCCCAGCCTGTTGACATAGTGGGACAGCATGTCCTGCTTTTTCGTGCCCTGCGGGTAAACCTCGCCTATCCAATCATCAAAAGAAAAACCGCTTGTTCCGATCAATATTTCGCCCATTTCGTTTTAATTTGACAAGCTATTTGTATGTAAATAATATATGTCAACGCCCAAAATCTCAAGGCAAAAAGGGGAACCGATGGAGAAACAATACGTCATAGACGATATAAACCTGAAGGAATCCTGGAGACTCTTCCATATCATGGCTGAATTCGTGGAAGGCTTTGAAAATCTTAACGAGGTCAACCCTGCCATCACCGTTTTCGGCAGCGCCCGCTGCCAGAAGGGCCACGATCTTTACGAGAAGACGTACGGACTGGCCAAGCTCCTCGCCAAGAACGGGTTCAACATTATTACCGGGGGCGGGGGCGGCGTCATGGAGGCGGCGAACAAGGGGGCAAGAGACGGAGGAGCCAAATCCATCGGCATCAACATCGAACTGCCCTTCGAGCAAAAACCCAATCCCTACGCAAACGTCCGGTTGAGCTACCGGTACTTCTTCGTCCGTAAGGTCATGTTCCTCAAGTATGCCATGGCCTATGTCGTTATGCCCGGCGGCTTCGGCACCCTCGACGAGCTCTTCGAGGCCATCACCCTCATCCAGACCAAGAAAATGAGACCTTTCCCTGTTATCCTCTACGACTCAACATACTGGAAGGGACTCGTTGACTGGATGAAGGAGCAAATGCTCGAGCACAGCAGAATCCTCAAGGAAGACCTCGAGATCTTCAAGATAATGGACGACCCCCAGGAGATCGTCGATTACGTGAAGAGGTTTGTGATCCTTTGAACCAAATGATGGGTAGAGGAATAAGACGTCTTTCCCGTTACCTATCACCTGTTACCCGTTATCCAGTTTTCTCGTGAAGACGAGATATCCCGTATGTGCTATCATCCGGTCCGTGGGACGGACCCGTTCGGCAACGGTCTTGTATTTTCTCATGAGGATCTCAAGGACCTCGGTGTCGCCGTAGCCCTCTTCGAGGGCCTTCAGGACCTCCGATATCTGGTTGGCCGTGGGTACGATCATGCCTATGGGGGCGCTTCCTTTCAGCAGCCCCCTCACCTTTTCCAGAACCGTCCACGGTTCCCTCACGTCAATGAAGGCGGCATCGAAATCGCCGACAGCATGCCCGTTGAATTCCTCGTTGTGGAGTTCCACGTTGCCCCATTCTCCAAAGCGGTCGAAGTTCCGCTTCGCGTTCCTGAAGTGTCTCTCTTCCTGCTCGAAGGAAACGACAAGCCCTTCGGGTCCCACCGCATGCGACATGATATACGTGTTGGCTCCGCTGCCCGTACCCACCTCAAGGACGCGGGAACCTTTCTTGAGGCTCAAGCGAAAAGCGATGAAGAAGCTTTCCTTGGGAAAGACTATCTGGGTCTCCCTCTTGAATCCGTACATCACGATGTCCTCGATCGTTGGCTCGAAAATATCGTATTCTCCGATGCGTATTCCATAGGGCTTGCCGATGAGATCGCCGTAGCGGAGCATCCCGCCTTTGCCGTGGAACGACTGATCGGATGCTATTCGCTTGAAGTACTTCCTGCCCCGCCAGATAAGGAGTATCAGTTGATCGTCTTCAATGGTCTTCATGGGTTCACTCTTTCCGTCCGGCCGTCATATCGGGATATGGGTTCCCTGCTAACGGAGCCTGTATTCCACGGGTAAAAGAACAACTAACCGGACGGGTACCTTTCGTTTAAGATCTGTTTTAGCTATTGTCTCCCTGGCGTTCTCGTCAAGGACGGAAAAACCGGAGCTGTCGATGATCTTTACATCATCTATGGAACCATTCTCGTGGACAGTGAATGAAAGGACCACCTTCCCCTCCCATCCCATTCTTCTTGCCCGCTCCGGGTAAACGATACCCTGCATGATCCTGTCGCGGATAAAGGAGAAGTTTCGTTCATCAGGACCGCCGGAACCGATGTAATTGAGCGTCCTGGCACCCGCGGCGCCCGTGCCCGCGCCATTACCGTCAGGCGCCGGCGTAACCGTATGTCGTGCACCGACACTATCACCGGCAACGGCCACCTGTCCCTGCGGGTCGAACCCGGTGAGGGCCTTCCTGTCGAGATCATGGTCCTGCGGCGCAACGGCCGTCATCCTGTAATCGCTCCCGCGGCTGACCGTTTCGCCATGTCCAACGCGCCGAGGCTGCCGGTCCCGCGGCGCCCTCTCTTGTTTTTGGGCACCGGCCGGGCCGCGCCCTCCTCTATCTCCCGCATTGTCGCTCCCCGACCCCTTGACGACGCTGAAATCAAGGACAATGCTCTTCTGGCGCGCCACCATTTCAAAGGGAATGATCACGACCGCGACTGCCACCGCAAGATGCAGCACCAGAGACACGACGTAACCGGCATGGCCTCTCCCGGTCAATTCTCTTCCTCTGTCTGGAGACTTACCTTCCTGAAACCCATGGACTTCACTGTTTCAAGGACCTCGACAAATCGCTGGAGGTGAATATCCCTGTCAGCCCTTATCAAAAACGGGGTGTCACGTGAGGTGCCGCCGAGGGCATCCTTCAGGCCCGCCAGTTCGACGCGCCGTGCCTGATAGTAAACAACGCCGCTTCTATCTATCTCGATGACCCCCGTCTTCATGGCATTCTCCTGAGCCCCGCTCGTTTTTGGGAGATCAACGGGGATTATGCCCGTCGCCACGAAAGTCCCGGTCATGAGGACTATCACGAGAAGGACAAGCATGACGTCGATGAAGGGGATCATATTGATATAGTTAAATTCTTTTTCATCCATTATGCCGGACAGCCTTCATGCCTGTTATTTCAGTACTGAACAGCGATCCCCCCACCGCACCTCCTGGACCCTCAGCCCCGTCCGGGCCCATCCCCGCCTGCCGGCCTGGAACTGCCTCCGTAAGCGGCATCCCACCGCAGAAGGGCTACCTTGACCTTCCTGACGAGGTAGTTGTGAAAGACAATGGATGGTATGGCCACGACAAGCCCGATAGCGGTAGCCTTGAGTGCCAGTGCGAGGCCGAACATGACGCCCGTCGCATCCACGTATCCCTGACTGCCGATGGTCGAGAAGGTGAGCATGATACCCAAAACGGTGCCGAGAAGACCCACATAAGGGGCATTGCTCCCTATGGTAGCGATGACGGACATCCTTTTTGTAATATCTATCTCCAACACTTTTCTGTCCTCATGGTAGCAGGAAATGTCGAGGCGCTTGAAAAAAAGATAACGCTCGACAAAGAAAGCGACGGAAAAAAATGACATTACTCCCAAAAGCCCGATGATCCCGTAATCTATCAGGTAAGCCAGCCATTGCATGTGTGTAATCTATTATAAATACTGGTTGTTGTCAAAAGTTCTTCTCCTGTGGTAAATATGAGGATCAATACCAGGAGCGACACCATGACAGCAGCAAACAACCTCATCGGCTGTATAACCCCACAGGAACAGAAAGAGCTGAAAAGTACAGATATCACGTGTGCTGACGGCGTCTCCTTTGAAGGCCATGTCTTTCTCGTTTCCCTCATGCCCTGCTGCGGTCTCCTCGCCCTTCCTTTCTGGGCCAAGGTGTCGGGCTGGCTCATCAATGAACGGCAGGAGGAAGCGGTCCTGGGCATTGTTGTCACGCTCTTTGACGCGAATGCAAAGCCTCTGGCCGATTACTCCGATGTTGTCGCAATAGAAGCCGGCGAGAAGGGATCATTCGATGTCAAGCTTATCGATTTTCAGGAGACCGCCGAAACCTATTCCATAACCGTCACCGATATGGAGCTTGCCTGAAGAGACCCGGTCATGGATGATAACGATCCCATCAACAAACCCTTTTCCGAACTCTCCCGCTTCCTGAAGGAACACCGCATCAAAGTGAAGAAAGAGCCAACGGCGTCGCGAACCAAAGAGGCGGCCCCTGCCCCCCAGGAAGAAGAGCGCCTTTTGAGCGAGGCCATGGAAGGTGTGCGGACGATCCGCCGGGGCGAAAGGAAAATAAGGGCAAAAAAGCACGCGCCCGTCATGGCGCCCTCCAGGGAGAATGAAGAAGAAAGACTCTTGCGGGAGGTGCTGGCGGACCACAGCGTTATCAACGTCACCAACCTTCCGGAGTACATGGAGGGCTGTGTCGAAGGCATAAATCCCCTCATCATGGAAAAACTCCGGAAGGGCGAGTTCTCCGTCCAGCAGGTCATAGATCTCCACGGTCTCTCGATAGAGAGCGCCCGCGAGACTTTCGAATACTTCCTCAGCGACGCCGTCAGGAAAGGCCTCAGATGCGTGAAGGTGATCCACGGCCGGGGCCTCAGGTCAAAACGGGACCCCATTATCAAAGATTACCTCAAGACATGGATAGTACGAGCAATGCACCGCAAATGGGTGACCGCCTTTTCAAACGCCACAATGGCCGAGGGCGGCCCCGGCGCCACCTGCATCCTCCTGAGAAGCAAACCGGAAAAGAAACGGATACATATAATAGGGTAGAGACAGCTTGAATGCGTGACATCGTTTCGTTTTCCGGATCAACCGCAATCATCGGATCCGGGGGGGTCTCGGGAACCGTCGCCGCTGGCCGGAATGGACAGTTTTGACTTTAATTTGCGGCTTTGTTCTGTTATAAGGTACAAGGAGGAAGGCATGGACAAGGTCGGGATCGTGGGCGTGGGGAATATGGGGGAGTCTATTCTCAAAGCCCTGTTGCGAAACGGGATCAGGAAGGACAACCTTTGCTTTGTTGAGGCAAAAAAGGACCGCGCCCTCTATATCGGAAAAACATACGGCATCAAGGATGAAGAGAAGGCTGCGAAGCTCGCGAAGACGTCCGATCTCATCGTTGTGGCCGTCAAGCCCCAGGATGCCCGAAGGATACTTCCCGATATAGCCTCCTCCATGGATGCATCGAAGATCCTCATCTCCATCATGGCCGGTGTCACCATGTCGAACATCCAGATGCTCTCGGGCAAACCTGTCAAGGTCGTCAGGATGATGCCCAACATCGCCGTCAAGGTCGGTCAGGGCGTCATAGGCGTCGCGGCGGGCGCGGATGTAGCCACGGAGGACCTCGGGAAGATAAAGACGCTCTTCTCTTCCGCGGGCCTCACCGTCGACGTGGGGGAAGAACTGATGGATGCCGTCACTTCGCTCGGCGCCAGCAGCCCGGCTTTTTTTCTTTTCTTCCTGGAAGCGATGATCGATGCCGGTGTCAAGATCGGCATTCCCAGGGACAAGGCAAAGACGATCTCCCTCCAGGTCATCAAGGGGACCGTTGCCATGCTGGAGGAAGAAAATATCCACCCCGCATTGATGCGTGAAATGATAACCTCACCGGGGGGCACAACCATCAGCGGTCTTGCCGTCCTGGAGGACAAGGCTTTCAGGGGAAGCGTCATGGAGGCAATAGAAAAGGCCTCTCAGAGGGCAAAAGAGCTTTCCCTATGATGAACCAATACCGGAGCAAACGCCAGTTGATGGTGGATACACAGATCACTGCCCGAGGTGTGACGGACAGGAGCGTTCTGAATGCCATGTTGAAGGTTCCGAGACATCTCTTCGTCGATGAGGCCCTGTGGCCCGAAGCGTACGAGGATCACCCTCTTCCCATAGGCGAGAAACAGACCATCTCACAGCCTTATATAGTGGCCCTCATGTCGGAACTCCTTCGTCTCACGGGAAAGGAAAAGGTCCTTGAGATCGGTACGGGGTCGGGCTATCAATGCGCCATCCTCGCGGAGCTTGCGGACCAGGTCTACACCATAGAGCGTATACCCGCCATTGCAAAACGGGCGCGAAGGATCTTCGATCAGTTGAAATACGCCAACGTGATCGTTCACATCGGCGACGGCACCCTTGGCTGGAAGGAACACAGCCCCTACGACGGCATCATCGTGACTGCAGCCTCCCCCCACCCTCCGGCCGCCCTTCTCGAGCAGCTTGCCGCGGGAGGCAGGCTTGTTATTCCCATCGGAGACGAATTCTCCCAGGACCTCGTTGCCTTTACCCGGGATGACAAGAACAGCTATACGGAAGAGAACTACGGCAGCTGCAGGTTCGTAAAACTGATCGGGCAGCAGGGATGGAGAGAATGAGCGCGGAAAAGGACGCAATAGATTTTGTCCATTATGACGATATCCAGGTAGAACGCCTCTACATGAGGGACCTGCGCAAGTTACCCGTCATAACCGTCGAGGAAGAAAAGATGTACGCCCGCATGGTGGCCGAGGGCAGCCCCGAGGCGCGCACCAAGATGATAGAATCAAACCTGCGTCTCGTCGTGAAGATAGCACGCAGATATGTGAATCAGGGAATGAGCCTCCTTGACCTCATCGAGGAAGGAAACATCGGTCTTATCAAGGCCGTGGAGAAGTTTGACCTGGCAAGGGAATGTCGGTTCTCCACATATGCCACATGGTGGATAAAACAATCCATCGAGCGGTCAATCGCAAACCATTCGCGGACAATAAGACTGCCCGTCCATGTATCATCCAGGGTAAACAGGATATCGAAGATCATCAGCGCCGCCGTGGAAAAGACGGGCCGCGAGCCTTCGCTGGAAGAGATCTCCAGCGAATCGGGATACCGCATCGATTTCGTCAGAAACCTTTTCACCATGGCGATAAAAACGTACTCCCTCGAAAGCTATATCGACGAGAACAGCAAACTCACCCTCGAGGAAGTGATCCCCAATCCGGACAACGAGGAGCCTCTTTCCATCCTGGAGCATACAAGACGCATGGAGGAAGTCGCCTCGTGGCTCGACACCCTCAACTCCGACGAAAGACAGGTGCTCCTTCTGCGTTTCGGCCTTGACGGGGACGACCCGCAGACACTGGAATCCATAGGGAAGACCTTTGGCGTAACACGAGAACGGATACGCCAGATCGAACAGAAAGCTCTCAATAAACTCCGTAAAACTGTCAAGAGACGGAATATTGGAACAGAAAGCATCTGAACCCCCGCGCCGAAACCCGGCACTGGACATCATTCGCAAAGGCTCCGTCATCACGATCATCACACTTATCAGCAGACCGCTGGGCTACGTCCGTGAGGCCATCCAGGCGTATCTTTTCGGGGCCACCCTTCTTGTCGATGCCTTCATCGTGGCATTCAATTTTCCGGAACTTATCCAGACGCTCTTCTTCTCGGGTGCAACGAGCGCCTTTCTCATACCGGTGTGCACCAAATACCTTAACGACCGCGAGGAATACTCCCGCATTTACTCGACATTCATAAACATCTCTGTGATCCTCACCCTCTTCGTTTCCCTTGCCTTCTTCCTCTTCAGCGGGACCGTGATCCGGATGATCGCTCCGGGGTTCACCGAAGAAGCCAGGACGATCACGAACAACCTCTTCCTTATCATGATACCCGTCATTGCCTTTCACACGCTCCTTTCCGTCATGAAGGCATTTCTCAATGCAAAAGAGCATTTTGCCGCCCCCGAGCTGTCGGGAATAGTCTGGAACCTCTTTTTTATAGCGTCGGCGGTCCTTCTCGGAAAGAAACTCGGCATCTACAGTCTTGCAATAGGGGTCAGCGTTGGGTCTTTTCTGCAGATCGTCATGCAGTACCCTTACCTGAGGAAATTCGGTATCCGGTACCACCTGGCGCTCGATCTCAAGCATCCCGCCATCACCACCGCGAAACGCCTTTTCGCCGGGGCGCTTATCGCAACGTCCATCGTGCCCATCAACAGTTTCGTCGGAAGGATCATCGCGTCCTACCTGCCTCACGGTGAGGTGGCCTCCCTGTCCTATGCCTTCAGGATATTCATCCTCCCCTTCAGTCTATTTGCGGTTCCCGTGTACACCGTAATGTTCTCAAAGCTCTCGAAACTTTTTCACGATAATGACATGCAGGATTTCAAGGCCCACATAGACAGCTCGATCGTCCTCATTTGCGTCACCCTTATCCCCGCCACCATCCTGCTGTGCGCCACAGGCGATCTGTGCGTGAAGATACTCTACGAACGGGGCGCCTTTACCGCAGCCGATACGGCAATGACGAACCGGGCCCTCTTCGGCTACAGCGTGGGGCTTATCTTCTACGCCCTGTCCATCTCCTTCGTGAGGATATTCAATGCCATGCACGACATGAAGACGCCGGCCCTCATCGGCATCACCTCCATCGCGCTCAATGCCGTCATCGCATCCATTCTCATGGTCCCCTTCAGGAATCTGGGGATATCCCTGGCAACCTCCATCGTGTCCCTGTACAACTTTCTCTTTCTCTACATCATCCTCAGGCACAGGACGCGCTACACGATGGCCCGGCCGGCCATGAGAGACATCATCAAGTCCCTCCTTGCCGGGATACTTCTGACCCTTTTTATCGTCCTCACTCGCCGCCTTCTGCCCGGCGGCCTCCTTGTCCCGCTTTTTCTCAGCGCTTTTTTCACAATTGCTGTTTATGGTATAATGTTCAAAAGCTATTATCGAAGGCTCTTGCGCAGGAGATAAGGGCATGCCCGTAATACCCAGGAACGAGCTGACACCGGCAAAAATCTTGAATCACGTCGAGAGGGTCCATGCGGAGAATTACGGCGATCGCGGCGTTGGTCTGATCTCACGCGTCTTCGGGGACATCGTCGATCTTTTCAATGGCAGAAGGCCCGGCTATCACCGGTGCGACGCGGAATACCACAACCTCTATCACACCATGCAGACCGTGCCGCCCTTCGTGGAGATCATCAACGGATGGAACAAGAGCGGTGCGATACCGAGGGTTTCGGTGGATTTCTTCGATTACGGAACTATCGCGGTTCTTCTTCACGACACGGGATACATTAAAGAGATGGGGGACGATGACGGCACCGGCGCGAAGTACACCCTGACCCACGTCCAGCGCAGCATCGATTTCGCAAAAGTCTACCTCAGGGAGATACACCTGCCTGTCGACGGGGTACGCCATATCCTCAACATCATCAGATACACCGGGGTCACCCTCGATATAGCCACCCACTTTCGCAACGACGAGGAACGGATAGTGGGATGCGCGCTGGGCACGGCTGATCTCCTCGGCCAGATGTCCTCCCCTGACTACATTGACACCCTCCCCATCCTTTTTAATGAATTCGCCGAATCCTACAGTTTCGAAGGTGTGGAGAAGCTTCACGGAAAGGGCTCTACCCTCTACGCAAACGTCGATGAGCTCATCAGGACGACGCCAACGTTCTACGAGGAAGTGGCGCTCAAGCGCTTCAAGATGATGGGCTCCATGGAAAAATACATCCCCTATCACTACGGCGGGGAAGAAAACCCCTACATGACAGCCATAGAAAGAAACATAAGGACCATTAAGGAAAAGTGGAACGCGTGACCGGCAATGACCAAACCGTTACACTCCCCTTCATTGACTCGATTCCGGGGCTGTGTTAGCATTCCTCATTATAGAGAACAATCAAAGCAAAGTGAGAGCATGACAAAAACTATCAGAGAGTTTCATGTGTCACGAAGGGCAAGGGACACGTATCGGTTCAGTGATCCCCTTTTCACCCTGAGCGGCAATATCATTTTTACCAACTTCCTTGCAGCCCGCACCTTCGCGCAGGAGATCAACAAGAAGCGGGACCTTATCCTCTATCCCGAAAGTGCGATACGCGCGGGTGCGCTCATTGCCATGGGTCTCATTGACGAGATCCTCCACTATGTGGTTGGCACATATGTGGACGCGACACAGAAGGATATCATGGCCCACGCCCTTTCCCATCTGGAGACAAAACTTGGCCGCGAGGAGATGGAGAGGGTCATACGCCAGTTCAGCGACGAATTTCCACCCCTTGGCGTCTATCAGAGAAAAACGACGATCGATGAGTACTTGAGGGGCCAGACGGGCGAGACCTCTAACCGGCAGATAGTGCTCGAGGAGATGCTCCTCCTCTGGCTCGCGAACATGAACCCCGCCTTCTCTCCCTTCGTTGAACTCTTCGACGATTCCTCTCTCAGGAGGGAGACGCCATTTCTCACGGTTATCGCGGAATTGAGGCACTTTTTTGACACCCAGATCCTCTTCGGCCCGGAGGGGCAGAACCTGATCGACATGCTCCGCAGTCCCGCCATAGCCGTGCCCCACTCCCTGTCGGGACAACTCGAATACATCATCGAGCACTGGGGATACCTACTCGGCACCAAATTCATCTCTCGCATGCTCAAAAGCCTCGATCTTTTCAAGGAAGAGGAGAAGATGCCTTTTCTCGGGCCCGGTGAGGCGCAGATCTATCGCTATACCGGCCTGGAATCCGAAACGGAACAATTCAGCGCCGACAAGGACTGGATGCCGCGGCTGATCCTCATTGCCAAGAACGTGTATGTCTGGCTCGATCAACTGTCAAAATCATATGGCCGGCCGATAAACAAACTCGACCAGATACCCGATGAAGAGCTTGAAACCCTGAGCAAACGGGGCTTCACCGGTGTATGGCTCATCGGGGTATGGGAGCGCAGCGCCGCTTCGCAGAGCATCAAGCAGATGTGCGGCAACCCCGAGGCGGTTCCTTCGGCTTACTCGCTCCATGATTACATCATTGCCCATGACCTCGGCGGCGAGGAGGCCTTCGTCGACCTCAGGGACCGCGCGACCCGGATGGGTATCCGGCTTGCCAGTGACATGGTGCCGAATCATGTGGGGATCTACTCGCGCTGGGTCATCGAGCATCCCGATTGGTTCGTTGCTGTCGATCACAACCCCTTTCCCTGGTATTCCTACGCCGGGCCCAACCTATCTCACGACGACCGCGTCTCCATCCAGATAGAGGACCATTATTACAACCGCACAGATGCCGCCGTTGTCTTCAAACGCCGTGACAACTGGACGGGAGACGAAAGGTTCGTCTATCACGGCAATGACGGGACGAGCATGCCCTGGAACGACACCGCCCAGTTGAACTATCTCCATCCCGAGGTGCGCGAGGCGATGATCCGGACCATTATCCACGTGGCCCGGAAATTTCCCGTCATCCGTTTTGATGCCGCCATGACGCTCACGAAGAAACATTTTCAGAGGCTCTGGTTCCCCGAACCGGGAACAGGCGGGGCCATACCCACGCGAACGGAACACAGCCTGACCTATGACGACTTTTCGAATGCCATGCCCAAGGAGTTCTGGCGCGAGGTCGTCGACCGCATCGCCGTGGAGGCGCCGGATACGCTCCTGCTCGCCGAGGCGTTCTGGCTGCTGGAGGGATATTTCGTCAGGACCCTGGGCATGCACCGCGTTTACAACAGCGCCTTCATGAACATGCTCCGCGACGAGGAGAACTCCAAGTATCGTCTTGTCATGAAGAACACCCTGGAGTTCGATCCGCAGATACTTCGCCGTTTCGTCAATTTCATGAACAACCCCGACGAACGGACCGCGGTGGACCAATTCGGCACCGGCGACAAGTATTTCGGGGTCTGCACCATGATGGCCACAATGCCCGGTCTTCCCATGTTCGGCCATGGGCAGGTCGAAGGTTACGCGGAGAAGTATGGAATGGAATACCGCCGCGCCTACTGGGACGAGACACCCAATCAGTATCTCGTCGAACGCCATCAGCGGGAGATATCCCCTCTTCTTCACCAGCGCCACCTCTTTGCCGACGTGGAGAACTTTCTTCTCTATGACTTCTTCACACCCGAGGGAGGCGTCAATGAAGACATCTTTGCATATTCGAACCGTTTCGGGGACACCAGGACTCTCTTTGTCTTTCATAACAAATACGCGCCGGCAAAAGGCTGGATCCATAGATCTGTCGCATTCTCCGTCAGGGAAGACCATACAGAAACCCGCCGACTCATGCAGAAGGATCTTGCGGAGGGTCTCGGCCTCAGACGGGATGGCGGGTATTTCACGATCTTTAAAGACCATGTCTCGAATCTGGAATACCTGAGGGAAAACAGGGAGCTGGCTGAAAAGGGTCTTTTTGTGGACCTTCAGGCCTATCAGTATCACGTGTTTATCGATTTCAGACAGGTCGAAGACAACGAATGGCACCATTACGGGCAGTTATGCAGTTATCTCAACGGCAGGGCCGTTCCCAGCATCGAAGAAACCATGCGCGAGATCTTTCTGCAGCCCATCCATCAATATTTCCGGCAACTGGTAAACCCCTCCTTCTTCAGACATATCCTGATCACCCACCGGGACATAGTGAACCGCGAGGTCTTGCTGCCGCCCAGTGCCCTGACCGATGAGGTTACGCACAAGCTTGGAAACCTTCTTCGCGAGATCAAGACATACACTGGCTCATCGCAGGATGAACAGGTCATCATCCATGAGGTCACGAGGAAGCTCACGACGCTGATGACATCCCATCCTTTCACAGAGCATATTGCCGACAGCGAGACGGATGTCCATGCCCTCCTGTCCCAGGAGCTTTCCGCCGCTCACCTGGCATGGCTTTTCGTCCATGTCCTTGGAGGCCTCATCGATGGCGCCGGGACCCGCGAGGAGGTCAGCAGAAGCTGGATAGACGAATGGCTCTTCGGCCGGATCATCGGCGAAACGCTGGGGGAACTCGGCTACGACGAAAAGGAGGCACGTGCCGCACAACTGCTCATCAAGATATTCACCACTCACCAGAGCTGGTGCGAGGAGCCGAACGCGCGGGCAGTTCTTACATCGCTCATGGCCGACGGCGATGTTCATTATTTCCTGGGAGTAAATCGTTATCAGGGCGTTCTGTGGTTCAGCAAAGAGGCCTTCAACGACATGATCGCCTGGATGCACTTCACCGCCGGCGTTTCGATAATGTCCCGGGAAGGGGCCGAGGAAAGGAAAATGCTTGACGGGCTCCGCGAGTGTTTCAAGGCCATAGGCATGCTGCACCGGGCATCCCTGTCGTCGGAATACCAGTTGGAGAAACTGATGACCATTGTAAAAGAAGATAACCAATAACCAATTATTTCTTCTTCAGCACTTTCTCTTTACAGGGCATGTTTTTGTGGACAAGCGTCTTCTTGAGGCTGCATCTGACAGCAACGAAGGTCCTGCAGCTTCCTGCCCCGTCCACACCGCTCTCCTTCGGCATTGACGCGTATTTGCATAAGAGGTCGCAGAAATTCATGAGCTCTTTCATGGAAACTTATCTACCATATCCCACACTCCGGCACAAAGGTTTTTCGGGCCCTCATGCCGCCACGATAACAACAATGGCAAGGAACAAGGCCACCAGAACGAGCAGTATTATCCACGACAAAGCACTGGTCTTAGCCTGGTCCTTTCCGCCCGGCCCCGGCATGTCTTCGTCTTCGGCACGCTTTGCAAGCCACCGGGATGCAGCAAGGAAAAGGGCAAGGCCGATGATACCCGCCGAAACCCATGGCAATACAGCTCCCCAGGACGGATCCGGCCGTCTCGTAAGAACAGCGACCGCACCCCCAAAACCTGTGACGGCCGTAATGCCCCCCACCAGCTTGCCTATGATCAAATGGAGCTGCTTCGCTTCAGACTTCAGCCGCGCCTTCATTCGTGCCTCCCGATGCCTATGATGCTATGCGCAGGGCGATCATGGGAACAAGATTGAACAGAATGATACAGACCTTGTAGAACGCCATGCCCGTGTAATGGATCGCATCGAAGGTCTCTCTTGATATCTTGAACCACTGACCGTGCACCCGGTACAAGATCTCGTGGGCCCGGGAAAAAGCCAGGAACCACAACAGTAACACCATGAGATTGATGACCGTGCACCAACCGAAGAATATCATCGCCTTTTCGATTATCACAATGAACCTCCCATCGGTTCTTACCCCTCCATCATTGACAGGCTAAAAACCACGAAAGCCATTTGGGAACAGGAAGGACCGATTCCCTGTACATTACATTGTCACCGGGCTTTTTGCAAGAGGGAGAACACGGGTGATGGGTGATGGGCTGCAGGAGGAGATTCCGTCTCACGACCCATTACCTGTAACCCATAACCCGTCTCTTTAAAACCTTATCATCAATCCGCCGATGTATGTGTTGTCGGCCTCGGCTTTATTGAGGCCGCGCTTGTAGCCGAGGTCGAGGTCGATCTTGTCAGTTATGGAGTAGATGAGACCCCCGAGGAAGAAGGCGGGGTCGGTGGATGCCTGCCGGTCGGTATTCGTCTTCATTCCCACATTCGCCACAAGTTTGAACGGTTTCGCCACCGTTACCACACCCGCTAGGTCGGCTCCCCATATGTCCTTTCTATCATCCGTTTTGTTCTCATTGCGTTTGTACCCGGCATTGAGATGAAAGGAGACCGGTCCTATGTCCTTTGTGGCTATGAAGAGCGCTCCGTAGGTCATTCGGCCGGTTCCGAAACCCTTGTTGTGATTCCCCGTCGGGAAGGACACCCCGGGCTTCAGTGCCATGGCAAAACCGTCCTTCTCGAAGAACCGCCACTTTGCCTCCAGCGTCATGTCGGTGATACCATCTTCGTTGTGGATGGTATCACCGTCTTCCCTGATCTTCATCTTCTCATAGGGCATTCCCAGAAGAACGTCCAAATTGTCGAGAATGCCATAGGAAAGGGTAGTACTGGCGGAAGATGCATCTTCCCTGGTCACCACGCCGTCGTCATCCGTCCTGTGGTCGGACATTTCGAAACCCAGCTCCACCTGGAACGCACCCTTCCCAAGGGTCCCCGCGTCATCGGTGATCAGCGGCCGGGCGGCAAAAGCCGCCGGCGGCAGGGAAATGACCATGGCAAGAACGAGGGCTACCTTCAGCGTCTTTGCTCTGCTTAACCCGATCTGCGACAATGTGATCATGTCTCTCTCCTTATGTCTTAGTCGAAGATTACTCTTATCAGTTAACAAATCTAAATCCTTGTTCACGCGACCTACCTTTCAGCGGTGCGGCGGCAATATCTGCCCCGGCATGAATCCACAGGTCCGGTCTGCCCGGCGTCCCCTTTTTCTGATGCCATAAGACGCTGCAGACATCCCCGCAAACTGCATACGCCGCAGGAATGGATCATGATCATAGGGATGCTCCTTGACCTGGCGGCGTTCACCGCTTCCCTTCTCAACTGATGCGACACCTTGCCGGTGAACATCACCATCACGTCGACGGCCTTGAGGCGTGTCACCAGACCCGTCTTCGTTTTGGTAAAGACCCTCAATTCCACTCCATGTCTCAGCGCTTCAGTCTCATAGTCCCGCTCCAGCCTGTCCATTCCACCAATTAACGCAACGCACATTGATACCTCCTTATAGTCTGTCCAGATAGACTCTTCATTCTGTTTTCCTGTCAGTGCGCTGGCACGTGCATGAGGAGCACTCGCCGCACTTCCCTGAGTTCTGACCCGCCAGCACACGATACACGGCCCTGATACCCAGAACGACCACGGCAGCCACGATCACCAGAACAACGATCAATTCCCCAAAAGGTTCACCCATGAAACTCCCCCTCTCACATACCGATACCAAGCAATCGGCCCGCCTGGAATACGATCACCGTCAGTATCCACGCCATCACCGTAAGCCCCGCGAGCTGGAAAAGTGCCCATCTCCAGGAATTGCTCTCCCTGCGCGTCACCGCGATCGTAGCCATGCAGGGAGCGCTCACGAGGCAGAAGAGCATGATGCAAAACGCGACGAGCGGCGTGTAGTTCGCGCGCAATTTATCCCGAAGCGCCGAAGACCCTTCGTCTGCCCCCTTGCCGACGCTGTGGACTATGCCCATCTGGGCCACAAACACTTCCTTGGCGGCAAATGCCCCGATCAGGGCCGTACCGATCTTCCAGTCAAATCCCATGGGCCGAAGGATGCGCTCCATACCATGGCCGATCCTTCCTGTAATGCTGTGGCGAAGAGACGACTCCGTTATCGTGTTTTCGATGGACGCGATCTTCTCTTTCTTCGTCTCCTCGTCCGTTGCGGTCGCCTCCACCGCCTGCTTCTCTTTCTCAAACCGCCCTGCCTCGTCCTCCGGCAGTCCCGGAAATGTTGTCAACGCCCACAGGACTATGGAGATGCCGAGAATGATCGTCCCGGCCTTCTTCAGGTAAAGCCAGCCTCGCTGCCACATATGGGTCATGACGCCCCTTAGAGTCGGCATCCGGTACGGGGGAAGTTCCATCACGAAAGGTACGGACTCGCCCTTGAAGATGGTGCTGCGAAGGATTTTCGCGCTCACAACGGCAAGAAGCATCCCTATGACATATATGATCCAAAGCATCGGGGCGTTCCATGCCTGTGGAAAGAACGCGGGGATTATGAGCGCGTAGATCGGAAGCCTCGCTCCGCAGCTCATCAACGGGACCACGAGCATCGTTACCAATCTGTCCCGCCTGTTCTCCAGCATCCGTGTGGCCATGATCGCCGGAACGGAACAGCCGAAACCGATGAGCATGGGGATGAAGCTCTTGCCGTGAAGCCCTATCCCGTGCATCAGGCGGTCCATGATGAATGCCGCCCGTGCCATGTAGCCGGAGTCCTCCAGGATTGCTATGGCAAAGAACAGAAGGAGAATATTCGGCAGAAAGACGATAACGCCGCCAACGCCTCCGATGATACCGTCGACCAACAGCGATCTCAGCAGGCTTTCCGAACCTTCCGGCCACAGAGCACCGACGCGTGCTCCCATCCATCCAAAAGAGCTCTCGATCCAGCCCATGGGCGGATCTCCCAGGGTAAACGTCAGGTAAAAAACAAGGTACATGAAACCGAGAAAGATGGGCAGACCAAGAACCCGGTTGGTGATGACGGCATCTATCTTGTCCGAAACGGTATGGACCACTTCAATGCTGGAATGCACGGCCTCCTGGCAAGCACCGGAGATGAATCCGTATCTTCGGCTGGCAATAGTGGTCTCCGGGGGTTCGCCCAGAATCTTTTCCACATGGGTGGAACTTCTCGCCAACTGAGCATCGACTTCTTCGGAAGCAACCTTTTCCCTGACATCCCTGTCATTTTCAAGAAGCTTTACAGCCAACCAGCGTGCACCATATTTCTCTGTCAGGGAAGGATTACTCCTGAGCAAAAGCTTGATCTTGCTAATCTCTTCCTCGACTTCGTCTCCGTAATTCACGTCATACGTGTCCCGAGAATTGTTTGCGCTTGATGCGATGGAAACGATCTTATCCATCAATTCATCCACGCCGTCGCCTTTGTGTCCCACGGTCCTCACTACCGGCGCATTGAAAAACTGCGAAAACTTTTCAAGATCGAATTCATATCCCCGCACACGGGCCTCATCGCTCATGTTGAAGGCAAGCACGAGCGGCGCCCTTGTTTCCATGAGCTGAACAGCAAGGTAAAGGTTCCTCTCCAGATTTGACGAATCGATGATGTCCACCACCACATCAGGTTTCTCATCAATAATAAAGTTTCTGGCTACCAGTTCCTCGGCGGAATACGCCGTAAGGCTGTACGTACCCGGAAGGTCGACGAACATGATCTCATGATCATCATGTTGCCGATAGCCTTCTTTTCTCTCCACGGTTACGCCGGGATAGTTCCCGACATGCTGCCTGGCACCGGTCAGACTGTTGAATATGGTGGTTTTCCCGGAATTGGGGTTCCCGGTGAGGGCCACAACGATTTTTGATTTCATTAGCTTTATCGTCCTCCTGCTGTGTCTCAACGTAATTAGGGCGAGCCAAGTAAGTTAGGCAGTCCTAACCGCGTCAGCAAATTTTTTTATACAACGATTATTCTTCCGGCCATTCCCTGACCCAGTATAACGCGGCTGCCTTTGACGGCGACTATGAACGGTCCATGCGTTGAGTTTACTATCACGTCCACCGGGACTCCCGGCACCAACCCCATTGCCGCCAGCCTCCCTTGAAGGCCCTGTCCGGCGATCACGGCGACTATATACACCCTTTTCCCGGCTTCAACACCACTGAGCGGCATTCCATGCACCCACTAAATCCTTCTCTCTTCAGCGTCAGATAAGCTCAACGTCTATCCCTTCTGCTTCATTCTTTCTCAGCGACAGGTGATAACCCTTGACCTTCACGTCAATCGGATCGCCCAATGGCGCTATACGTTCCACCTCGATAACTGAACCAGGGGTAACACCCATCTCCAGTATCCTTCTACCCGCCTCACCCCGTCCGCGAACCTTCACGACCTTGCATTTCTGACCGGGCTTTAAATCTTTCAACCGTGACGATACCATTACTTTTGTACCTCCTTGCCTGGCACGTTGCCTCACCTCTTCAAGGCATGCAGAGACGCATTTCTCACAGTTTTGCTGAGCATCCGTTTGGTCACACTGATACCCGAAGCCTTTTATCCACTTCTGTCCGCCACGGGGACAGGTCTCCACGAACTCCACGAACCTCACGAACCTCTCCACTATGTCCTTCGGAATGGAATGTTCCATAAGGCATGCCGCCGTGTCCGCGTCCGCATCAGGAACCGCAAGCACCTCAACAAAAAAATCATGGAGCACCTCGTGTCTCCTGACAACGTCCTTGGCCGCCACTTCTCCCTGTTCCGTGAGGGTTATGAGATCATAGGGCGAGTAATTGATCAGCTTCTTTTCTGCCAGCGAGCGAAGCGCACCCGTCACGGACGCATAGCTCACCTTGAGCCGCCGCGCAATATCTCGCGGCTTCACCGCATGCTTATCGGTAATGATGTGGAATATAGCCTCCAGGTAATCTTCAAGGCTTGCTGTCAGAGTTTCCGTTGCTGTCATACTTGTCCTCCCTAATAATAATGTGCTTAGGCTCGCCTAACTTTCTACCTCTTTCCTAACCATATTACAAGTACTTTTTGCTCTTCGGGATATTCTTTTCTCTTTCCCATATATATCCTGGGCTGATCACTTCCTCAACCCGAAGCCAGTTTCTTCGAAGCGAGACATAGCCGTGAATCGCCTGCTGTGATACAATTCGTAACGGCGCAGCGCCGGGGAGCGCCAAAACCTCACGATACAACAAGGGAACATTTCAAAAGGGAATTGAGCCGTGACGGACATTCCAAAAAAAAAGGTGCCTCCTGGTGGGGCACCGTGATATCACATTATATGGAGGATCAGACTTTCCTGCTCGGTCCGCTTAAGATGTGTAAACCTCCCGGGAAGATGCATCGAGCAACCGCAAATCCTCTTCTGTCAGATCGACGGGTACACCGGATATGTTCTCGACGACCTGTGCGGCTGAACGGGCACCGACGATCACGGACTTTACCCCCGGTTGCCCGAGGAGCCACGAAAGCGCCACGGCGGCCGCCGTTGCGGACTTGCGCTGTGCCATTGCCTCCACCTCGTCAACAAGGTGGCGCACCTTTTGCCAGTATTTCGCCTTGAAATGGCGGTAAAAGAATGACCGGGCGTCACCCTTTTTGAATTGGGGGCAAACGCGGTACTTCCCTGTCAGCATTCCGGCACCCAGGGACCCATAGGAAAACACATTGATATTATTATCGACGCAGATGGGGAGCAGGTCCTTCTCTGCCCCCCTCTCCAGGAGAGAATAATGCGGCTGCAGGGAAAAGATCGGTGCGTGCCTCAGGGCCTCCTGGAGTTGTGGTCCGCTGAAATTGGACACCCCGATGTGACGGATCTTCCCCTGCTCCCTGAACCGCATGAGAGCGGACATTGTTTCTTCCATGGGGATTCGGGGATCCGGCCAGTGACACTGGTACAGATCGATGTAGTCTGTATTGAGACGCTTCAGAGACCCGTGGAGGTCCTTGTCGATATACGAAGCGGAGAGATTGTGCTCATAGGTGCGGTTGTATATGTCGAGACCGCACTTCGTCGCAAGGAAGATCTTGTCCCGAATGTCCCGGATCGCTTTGCCGACGAGTGACTCCGCATGGCCGTCTCCGTATACCGGGGCGGTGTCGATGGCATTAATTCCATTATCGATGGCGCTTTCTATGGCCCTCATGGCGTTCGCCTCATCGTAGGGCCCCCAGTGGCTGCCGCCTATGGCCCAGGTCCCCAGGATGATGGCCGATATTTCATCGTCCGCGTTGTTCAATTTCACCTGCTTCATCTTCGCTATTGCACCCTCTTCCAGGAATTGTCGGGATCGAAGGCCTTTATGGAACCCGCCGCTCTCCCCGTATTTCTGCCAAGATCCTTCTCGTAGACAACACCATCCTGATTTACGATGAAGGTCATCACTCCCGTCATACCGTACCGGGCCGGATGGGCGACGAGGGCAAATCCGCCGATCATCCTGGCCTTCACGACATAGTCATATGCACCGCCGGGGGCATTCTTGCCCTGGGCGCTGAGTATCCTGTAGAAATAACCATGGTAGGGAACGGGCTTGCCCGTTGCCTGCTTTGGCGTGTAGCCTTCCTTCCTTGCCCTTGCCATGAAAAGGCCCATGGGGCTCGGCTCCTCGCCCTCCCTGGTTTCCCAGTAGAGCCCGTTGCGTGTTCCCGGATCGCTCATGAACTTGCGGGCGTATTCCGTCATGCCGTCCTTCTGGCCGACCATCCTCGCATAGTCCTTTTGGGCATCGACGTAGGCAAGGCACGCCTGAACAGCATTGAGCTCGTTCCTGCCTATCCTCCTGCGGAGTATCTCGGTCTTGCCGTCCTTTGTATCGAAAGACCACCTGTCGCCTTTCCTGACCAGGGGGACGGGGAAGGGCCATTCGTTGTTGCCGACGTAGAGGAACGCCTTCTTGTCCGTTGACATCTCGATCCTGCTCTTTTCCTGGTAGGCCTTGACAAAGCGGTCAAAGAGGTCCGTGTTGACAGCCTCATCGCGAGAGATGACAACACCCTTTCCCTCCGGCCCGAAGAGCGCGAGCATCGCCTTCGTATCCTTCGCCCTCGCGGCATCGGCAAGTATCCTTACCGCCTCGTCGGCGGAAGCGAAGGTCAACTGCTTTACCGGTTTCGCCGGAGCGGCAAATGCTTCCGCTCCCGCCAGAAAGACGGCAAACAGGACAGCGATGCCAAGCGCCCGGCCGAGTCTTCGCATGGATATGATTTCTGTTCTATTCATAACGCGGATCATACGTTTTCCTCCTCGTGGGGTTTACTATGCACCTCATACCAGCCTCCGGGGCCTAACGGCGACGGCCGCGGCTGGCTCCGGCCCCTGATTCCCTTGCCCCTCCGGAACGAAGACCGGACATACTCTCATGACTGGAGCGGCCCCGTTCACTTTCCATCCTCGTTTGCGCGCCGCCGCGATCCATCCCTTCAAAGGCATTGCCGCTCCCCTGTCGTTCCATGGCGCTGCGGTCATATTTTGGGGTCTCGGGCCGGGAGCCCGCTGATGGTGACCTTCCCTGTCCCATGGCATCCCTTCCTGAGCGGCCGCCGGCCTGCGGCTGCATGCCCTTCGCATCAGGCGAATAGCCCCTGAAATCCTTTCTCGCATCGGCGCCGGACCTCGGGGCCTGCCCATATTTTGCGCCTGTTGCCTGGTCCCGGTAGGCAACACCCTTTCTGTGATCGGGGTCGTGCTTCCATTCACCGTGGCCGCCGGGGTTCGTCGATATCCTGTTCGCGTAGTTGTTTCTGTTGATCTGGTTATTGACATTGACGTTCTTGTTCACGTTCACGTTCACGTCACCATGGTTCCAGTTGCATCCTCCCCATGCGTAACCCCAGGCCGCGCCCACGGCCACGCCTGCGGCAAAGGAGAATGCCGCCACCCCCGCCGTGTATCCCGGCGGATAGTAATAGTAAGGAGGATAGGCGGGATAGGGCCACGCCCCGTAAACAACCGTCGGGTTATAGGTGGGCACATAGATCACCTGCGGGTCTGCCGGCACTATCACGATTGACTGCTCCTGCACGACCACCTTCTGTTCTTTCGTCGTCTTCAGGTTCCCCGAAGCCTGGGCCTTTGCCCTCAGCTTCTGGACAGTGTTCATGACATCCTTCTGCTGGGCGAGGAAGACATCTCCCAGTTTTTGAGTCCAGTCAAGCTTCTCGTTCATCATGGTCAGCACCGAAGGGAAGTTCACAAGGGATTTAACGCTTGGGTCCCATCTCTGTTTCTCCAGGGCAGATGTCAATTGATTTCCCTTGAGATTGGGGTTCGCTTTCACCCACCTCGTTGCCTCCACCACCTCAAGAGGATATGTCGACGCCATCAGTATCTGCGCGATAAGATCGTCGGAATAAAGGGCGATCGGCGCCAGTATCTGCTCCAGTTCCTCCTGCTTGAACACGGGCTTCGACGTCCCCGTACCCTGGGCGAACACCCCTGCGGGAACGACAAGGGACAATACGAGCATCCATATCAACGTTCGTGCAAAAACTCTATTCATCATGATCCTCCTATCATGCAGGACAACAACTGCGACAAACTCCACAATAACGGCCTTACTCTCAACCTGATAATACCTGAGCTGCGCATTTTTCTGCCGCATGGCATCAAGAAAGCCCGGC
>JAQVWF010000005.1:0-55253 GCA_028698615.1 Syntrophorhabdaceae bacterium | reverse complement strand
CACATTCGCCCTCACATCCACTTCTCGGCGGTTTTCTATATTTCCAGCCACGAATCGGAATAGAGCGTCTGCCCCATGAGCACCCGGGTTGTCCTGGCATAGTCGCTCTCTTCCTTCGAAAGACTCGAATGGTCCACTTCCTCGCCATCCATGACGAGGTGGATGAGGGCTTCCACCTGGGGCGCCTCTCCGTGAGCGATGGCGATAAGCTCGGTGTCGAAGGCGTCGACAATGGCAGCATACATACCGTAGCGTTTAAGCATGACGAGGTATGTCCTGTTCATGATGCCCCTCAAGTGTGCCGGCACACCATTGGACACGTTCGACAGGCCGCAGGTGGATTTCGACGACGGCGCAATATCCGGGAGCATCATGACGAATTCGGTGCACCCCTGGATCTGGAGCTGCTGGGTGTTCACGGGCAGGATGATGGGGTCTATCCAGATATCCTCTTCGGATATGCCATGGCTCGCGGCCGCCGCCAGGATCTCGGCGGCGCAGAGTCCCCGTTCGTTCGCATCACGGGGAATCCCCTCGGCACTGAGGGTCAGGCCGATGAAAGGTGCATTGTACCTCTTCGCCACGGGCATGAGGGCCTCCATCCTTTCCGGTCTCGCTGAGATGGAATTGATGAGCGGTCTCGTCCTCGCAATCCTCAGACCGGCCTCTATAGCCTCTATGTTGGACGTGTCGAGGGAAAGCGGAAGGTCCGTCACCTCCTGCACGACGGCGACAAGCCATTCCATGAAATCGGGACCGGTCTTCCGCGCGGGCCCGATATTGAGATCGATCATATCCATCCCGGCTTGAGTTTCCGCCTCGGCCATCCTCTGAATAGGTCCGGCATCCCGGTTCTGGAACGCTTCGCCAAGCTTCTTGGACATAACGTTTAAGTTCTCGCCTATCAGAAACATGTCTGCCTCGCTTACGTAAACAGTCTTTGTTTGCTGCTGTCTCAGCTATGTCAACTCTTTAATAACCAATGACCAGGAAAGATATTTTTCCTTTTGGTTATTGAGATTCGGTCATTATCTTTTTCATCTGGTTATTGTAATTTGGTCATTGGTTATTATTATTATCCCATCGTCCACGTTTTCAAATACCCCGGTAAATGCGCGGCTTCACGGGGGCCTATCATTATCTTCCAGCCTTCCAGTTCCTCTTCGAGATCGCCAAGTATGGCGGCGGCGTAGCCGGGAATGATGAGACTGCGGTGCTTCACCCTGTCCTCCACGCCGGACTTCTTGACGAAGGACCCCACGAGGTCGCCGACGAATTTGCCGGCCGCCCAGGCCGTCATCACGGAGAGCCCTTCGGTGTCCATGATGCAAAGCCAGCTCGGCACGCGGGAATTCTCGATCTCGCCGCTGACTATGAAATAGGTGAGGGAGAAATTGCACGTTACAAGTACCGGCGAGTTCTCATCGGGATTGTTGATGGGGTAGATGCCTTCCTTCGTCGTCATCGGGCGCTGAGGATCGGTATATATGTTCAGCCTCTGAAGGAGAAGGGGGAATATGGTCTCACCGGTGATATCGCCAAGAACGATGATGCCCGCATATTTCGCGACGAAGAGCGATGCGATAAGGGTCTCCTTCATGGGATCGTCCGTCATCTCGCAGGGAAAGGTGATCGTGGAAAAACCGAGGGGTTTGAACTTGGCAAGGAGCGCGGCCCTCCTGATGGCCACCTGGTCCGTAAAGGAATCCCTTATGCCCCGTGTGGACGTATCGATGACAAAGTCCTTGAGTCCCATGGCCGTCAGTTTCCCGGTGAGGGTCGCCACTTCATCCAACCCGCTGCCGACAACCGCGAGGGGCAGCCCGTATTCCTTCGCGAGGGAACCGAAGACCTCGTAATTATCCGGTGTCGCCCCGTAGATTAGGGGCTTCCTGTCCCTCGCAATATCCAGAGCTTCCTTCATAACCGGCGCCTCGCCGCACATGAGGATGATGGCGCAAGGCCTCACAAGGGCTGCCTTCACGATGGCCATGAACCTGTCTCTGTTCCCGGTGAACTTTATGGCGGCCATCTCGGGCTTCATTGTCACCCCGACACGTTCATACTGGAAATATTCAAGCGCAGTGAGGCGCCGCTCCACCTCACCCTCATCCATCGCGTCAGTAATCAGGATGGCGATACCGGGCTTGTTGAAAAAGGTCTTCTCATGACGGAAAAGCACCGTCTCCCCGCCGATCCTGACGCCGTAATCATCGACGCCGATGGACAACTGCCTGATGGGCGGTGCGCTTGCGTCGGAAAGCTGGCCCTTCGCCTCGGCAGTGACGTGCGGGCACAGGTCAAGCTCCGTTTTTCCCGCGGCCAGCGCCATTGCAAAGGCAAGGCACGTGGGAAACTTACACTCCCCGCAATTGGTCTTGGGAAGAAGTTTCAATATCTGAATCCCCGTTAACGCCATCAAAGTCTCCTTTCGTTGAAGAGAATAACCAAAAGGAAAAACATCTTTCCTCCTGGCTATTGATTACTGGTAAATTGGTTATTGTATCTTCTTTTGGTCATTGGTGCCTGGTTATTGGTCATTGTCATTTCTTCTATAGTAAATCTTCCATCCCCAAACAGGGATGTCCTTTCTTTGTTATATATTCCAGCACCTCGTCCTCCGTCCTGGCCACTGTTTCGTCGGCGATCATGTCGGGCAGATCGGGGTAACCCAGTTCCTCGCCTCTCTTCTTGAGCCGTTCATAGACCTCGTCCTTGAGCCGTTTGGGCATCCAGGCCATCCTCAGGAGACCGCCATCACCACTCAGGAACTTCTTCTGCGTGATATTGTACTTGCTGTGGCCAAGGAACCCCGGCACCTGTGCCCCACCACCGACGGAACCGGCGAGACTGGTAAATTTCATGCCGCAGGGCGTCATGTCGGTGAAATCGCGGTCAACGGTCATGATGGCATTGCACATGGGCAGGATGGCGGCGATGCACTCGCAGCATCCGCATGTCGTCATGGGATCGACCATGAGGCTGTAGAGGCTCACGTTCTCCACCTTCTGGCGCGAAGCTTTACGGATATATTCATTACAGCCGCGGAACTGGCCATACCGTTCGTCGATGACGACGCCCTTCTGCACGGGCTGGTTGGGGCCTTCGGGGCTGATCTCGTAGGCCGCGCGGCAATCAAGCCAGTTGTATGCGCCGCAAAGACCCGTCCGTTCGGGGCTTATGACGCAGACATGGCTCGGCGCGAATGACTGGCACAGGATGCAGCTGTAAAAGGTCTCCACGCTCTCGTCCGTCATGCCCTCGATCCGCGCGTCTCTGTGCGCGTAAGAGGCCCTCGCAGTCTCGAGGATCTCACGGACCCTGGCCTCGTCGGTGTAGATCTTTACCTGCACCTTGTCGAAGATGGCTCCGAAGTCCTGGTGGTACTTGGCATGGATGATCCTGCCGATGTGTTCCAGGGCGAAGCCTTTGTCGACCGCCTGACGAGATATCCTGATCCAGGCGATGTCGCGCTGGCCGATGTGCATGATCCCCTGCGCCTGATTGATGAGATGATGATTCTGGCGTTCCAGGATGGGTTCGAAATCCTCCTGGAAATTGCGTCCCGCAACCTCCGCCACCATTGCAAAATGCAGCCGCGATCCGGGCGTGATATCGGAAACGTCGGAGCCGATGACCTCGATACGGCCGTCCTCCACCTCTTCCATTTTCTTTGATGTCGTCCATTCGACTGCTATCGTCCGACCTCCGCCCATTTCGAGATATATGTCCTCACCGCGGACCCGTTCGCCCTCGAATGCGGGCCCGTATGAAACCGGGATGGGCACCTTCGCTACCTGGACCTTGAGGCCCCGGACCTCGACGGCCTTCTGGACTATCTGGTCATGAGGGATGTCGGACACAACGTGTTCATAGGTGCAGATGCCCGTGGGAAGGACCTGCGGTATCGGTGTGTCGGCAATCGTCGGGAAACCCCAGTTGATCGCCCCCGCGGCGTTGGCATACCACTCGTCCGTCACGTCGCCGAGAGCGAGGACAAAGGCATACGTCCTGTCCTTGTTGTATATCAGGTTCCGCCTGAAATCGCCCGGCCGTACGCCCCCAAAGGCCATGGCGACGCGGCAGGCAAACCCGATGGCAAAAACGGCCTGATGTATGTCGGGCCCGAAAGGAACAAGGCGCGTGGGCCAGCCTATCTGCACGCCGGCCTCCCGAAGCTGCTCGGCAAAGCGTTTGCCGCCGTTCTGTCCGACCATGAAGACGTAGAGGTTCTTCTCCTGCAGTTCAAGGGCGATCCTCGACGCCGTGGCTGCGTCCGGCGCGGCACCGGCCACGGCCGCGAAGCCGGGGGCGGTTCCGTCGACGAACTCCACGCCCCTCTTCCTGAAGATCACGTCGTTCGCGGCGCCAAGCCACATCGTCCCTTCGGTGATCTCTTCGGAGTCGGCCGCATACCTGTCTGGCTCCTCGAGATACCGGACGGCCTCTATCATCTCTTCCGCGAAAAAGGTCGCCATGCCCGCATCGAGCGCCGGGGCCAGGTACGGCAGCGGCGTCGTTTCCCTGACGGGCGGCGGGATAAGTCTGCCGCACATCCCGAGGACGCGCTCCATGTCCTTCACCCGGGAGACAGCCATACCCGTCATCGAGTATATGATGGGAAGATAGTACGCCGTGTTGGGGAAACCTATCTCCTGATCGGGCCCGTATTTCTCCATAGCCTCGCGGTATTTCCCTTCGGCCTGGGTGAGTATCTTCCGGGCGCCCCGTATTGCCGCCGAAGCTATGATCTTAGACATTCATCCACCCCTTCGCCTTGCCGTTCTGAACTGTAAGCCTTGTCCGCGCAGCCATCAATCCATGGCCCTTCTCATGGCCATATCGTAAAGGACGCGCTCCCTCGCCTTGTCAATGCCAAGGGCCTTTCGCTTCTTATCGATATGGGCGATCATAAGCTGCGCGGCCTTCACCGGGTCTTCCTCGTAGGCCCACATGCCCTTGTATATGTCCTCGTATTCCCCGAAAAGATGCTCCGTGACCTTGTCGCTCCCCAGCGTGGGCCATGTGGTGCCGAAAACGGTAAATATCCCCGAGGTCACAAAATATTGACCGATCGCGATGGCCTTTTCACTCATCCATTCCGGGGCAGCCCCGGCGACAGGCAGGTCCGAAAGGTCATCGCCGAGACCGCCCTCCTTGACCATGGCCGTCGCCGCAATCAGGATCCTCGAGTTATCGACACAGGAGCCCATGTGGAGAACCGGGGGAATGCCGATGGCCTCGCAAACCTCTGCGAGCCCGCTGCCTGCATATGTATGGGCCGCCTCCGGAGTGAGCAGACCCGCCTTGCCGCATGCCATGGCGCTGCAGCCTGTCGTCAGAACGAGCACATCATTCCTGATAAGCTCCTTTATCATCGCGAGATGCGCGGCATCATGCTTGGTCCGCACATTGTTGCATCCCACGACGCCCGCGACGCCCCTTATCCTTCCGTTCGCGATATTGTCGTTGAGCGGCCGGTAGCTTGCCCGGAAAAGACCGCCCAGCAAATAGGTTATCGTTTCATGACTGAAACCCGCCACCATGTCCTGTCTCTCATTCGGTATGCAGACAGCGTGACGTCTGTTCGGGTAGTTCTCGATGGCCATCGCAAGGATCTTTTTCGCCGTGTCGAGACCGTGTTCAGGATGGAACTCGATATGCTCCGCACCCTCTATCATGGCCCGATCAGAGGTGGTAATGAGCCTGGTGTGAAAGCACTCCGCCACATTCGCCAGTCCCTGCATCTGGCACTGGACATCGACGGTCATGAGTTCGACCGCGCCCGTGATAAGGGCCAGCTCCTGCTGGAGGAAATTGCCCGCGCACGCTATGCCGTGGCGCATAAGCACCTCGTTGGCACTGCAGCACATACCGGCAAGATTGATACCCTTTGCTCCCGCCTTTTCCGCAAGTTCCTTGATGACCGGATCGCGGCTTGCCACGACGAGCATCTCCGGCAGAAGCGGCTCGTGTCCGTGGACAACGAGGTTGACGTGATCTTCCTTTAGAACACCGAGGTTGATCGACCCAAGCACGGGAACCGGTGTGCCAAACATGATGTCCTGCAGCTCCGTTGAGATCATCGAACCACCCCAGCCGTCGGCCAGGGCCGCCCGTGCTGCCTGCTGAAGGATGTGACGATAGTCCTGGTCAACACCCATATGCGTCCGGTGCATGACCTCCACGATCTCTCGGTCGATACCGCGAGGCATGACGCTGTGTTTCCTCCATATTTCCTGCCTGCGGAGAGGGGCTTTGTTCGCATATGCAAGTTCCCCGCTCTGTTTGCCGAACTCGTTCAGGGCCTTCTCACCAAGCTCTATGGCGATGTCCTTCACATCGCGTTTTTCTATGGTGATACCGAAATCAAGGGCCACCTCGAGGAGCTTTATCTCGTCCTTGATGGAGAAATCCTGCGTTTCGCCGCGGGCCACCTTGAGAAAGGTCATGACCACCTCGCGGGCGTGGTCCGAGTGGGAGGCCGAACCGGCGGCGACCTTTCTGGCAAAGTTTCGCGCCACAACGGTATCGATCGTAGCTCCGCAAACACCTACACGCCGTTTGCCTTCGTCCTTCTTTGAGCGCGGCATCCTGCAGGGACCCATGGAGCATACCTTGCAGCAGCTTTCCTCGACGCCTATGGGGCAGGGTTTTATCTCGTCGGCGCGGGAGAAAACGGTGGAAATGTTTTCCCGCTGCGCCTTGTCGATGAGCTCAATGGTTGCCTTGTCGATGCTTTTTTCCTTGCCGTCGGCCATTCTCTCTCCTTATTACGCGCAGAGCTCGCCTATCATATCCCTGACGAGGGATATGCTGTCGGGGTGACGCATCACGACGACATCCGCCCCGGCGACGAGGAGCGTCATCGCGGTGACCGCCTCCATAAGGACGGAGCGGCGCTTCTCATCGCCCAGCTTCGGGTCCTCATCTCTTGTCAGTCTCGTTTCCCTTGTCTTCCATACCTCCGGGGCAACGTTGCAAATGATGGGAAACTGAAGCTTGGCGTCCTCCTGCGTGAGCGCCGCCATCCTGTCGCGTTCTATCACCGAATAGGAATATTCGAGACCGTAGCCCAAACCGCCCGTGGTGGGATCGATAACGATCTTTTCGTCGTTGACGCCCAGATTGCCAAGGAGGATGTTGAGCTGTTTCGCCAGGTTGACGTCTATGGGAGACGATGCCATGACGACCTGACCATAGCCGATGGCCATGGCGCCTATCTGCTTGTAGTTCTTGTCAGAAACGGGGCCGATGGCGACATTCTTGCCCTCGCAGACCTCGGCGACCGATCTGAGAAGCTCGCTGTCCTTGTCATCATTTGCCGTGCCCCAGACAAGAAGGGGCACATCGATGGCGTCGGCCACCTTCTTGACGACCTCCACGACCTCTTCGGTCCCCTTGTTCTCACCGTTGGGGTCGGCGCTCCTGAGCTGGAGGACGATCATTTCCGCGCCGTAGACGTCGATGCACTTCTTTGCCCATGCGACGGGGTCGGAAAGTACATCCCCGTAGGGTTCGATGGCCCATTCCTGCCATTCATCGGGGGGACTGTCCCAGACCTCGAAGGCAACCCTGGGAATATTGGGCATATCGCCCTCGAAACGGTAGAAAGGATAACAGCCGGCGCCGCCTATCTTTACCGCCTTCGGCCCCGTGCCCAGCACAACCTCCTTGATCCGCCCCGTGTATTTTATCTTAGAAATTTCGAAGGCCATCTGTTCCTCCCCTGTCTTGAACCATATGATAATGTCATTCTCAGGCTTCCTGTTTTCTCTTTTCGCTGCCGTACCAGTCCGCACTGTACCAGTAGCGCATGGCGGAGCGGATGTAGCCAAGCCTTTCATCGCGGGTGGCAAGCTTCTCGCGCCAATCCCCGCGCCCGTCGGGCTTGCCTTCCTCGAAGGTGGCGCCGAGGACCCTTACCTTCCTCCCGGCATTATCTTCCTTTTCATCATATATATACCCTTCCATGCGTCATTTCCCTCCCGCGGCCATCCGGGCCGCCTTAAGCGTGTTCTCCATGAGCATGGTGATCGTCATGGGCCCTACACCACCCGGCACGGGCGTGATGACCGAGGCCTTCTCCTTAACCGATTCAAAATCGACGTCACCGCAGAGCTTAGCCTTACCCTCGGGCGTCATGCCTATCCGGTTAACACCCACGTCGATCACGACAGCGCCCTCCTTCACCATGTCGGCGGTTATTGCCTTCGCCTTCCCCGCTGCGACTATGAGAATGTCCGCCCTTCGGGTATGTTCCGCAAGGTCGCGGGTCGCTGTATGGCACATGGTCACGGTGGCGTTGGCATTCGTCTCCTTCTGGACAAGCATCATGGAGATGGGCTTGCCGACAAGATTGCTTCGCCCGACGACGACAACCTCGGCTCCTCTTGTCTCAATGCCTCCCATGGAAAGAAGCTCTCTGATACCGAAGGGGGTGCATGGATAGAACCGCGCCTCGCCTATCATCAGCCTCCCGAGGTTCATGGGATGCAGGCCGTCGACATCCTTGTCGGGGTCGATGGCGTAAAGGACCCTCGTTTCGTTGATGTGCTTCGGCAGGGGAAGCTGCACGAGAATGCCATGGATCGCAGGGTCATCGTTGTACTTTCCGATCAACTCCACGAGACTGTCTTCAGATACGTCTTCCGGCTGGTCATCCTGGACGGAATAAAAGCCAAGCTCCCTGGCGGTTCTCTGTTTGCCCGTGACATAACTCACCGAAGCGGGGTTGTCGCCCACGAGGATGGTCACGAGACCAGGCGTTACGCCCGTCGTCTCACGGAGCGTGATCACCTCTTGCGCGATCCGCTCCCGAACCTGCTTCGCGACCTCTGTTCCGCTGATGATCCTCGCCGTCATAAACGCTCCTTTATCACAGGCTCCATACTCCGTTCAAAAACCTGTCGTTCTGTCGAAAATGGCCCAGGCGTCAGCAAGGGACTTTGATGAGGGCTCCAGTTCAAAGACCGTCTTTCCCGCTGCATCGGCCCGCACGAGATCTTCGTCGTTCCTCACCGTGCCGCCGATGGCCACGTCCCTGTCTTCCGCCGCCCTTTGAAGAACGACGCTGTCCCTCTCGTTGAAGCGGTTGACGAGGACAACGGTCTGTCGTATGTGAAGACCCAGTTCCCCTATTATCGACAGTATCCGCGACACCGTGAGGATGCCCCGCGGTGTCGGGTCTGATATCACGTACAGCACATCCACATCCTGCGTCACCAGCCTGCTCATGTGTTCCATACCCGCCTCGTTGTCAACCACCACGAAGGCGTAGTTGCCTTTCAATGCGTCGATGTATTTTTTCGCCATGCTGTTCGCCGCGCAGTAACACCCGGGGCCTTCGGGCCTTCCCATGACAAGAAGATCAAAGCCTTTTGCCTCGATGACCGCTTCCTGCACCTTGTATTCCAGCCAGTTGTCCTTGCTCATGCCGGCGGGAACATCCTCCTTGAGCTTTTCCCGGGCCTCGCCTATGGTGGCGTGGACGCTCACACCCAGAACCTCGTTGAGGTTGGAGTTCGGATCGGCATCCACGGCAAGTACCGGCCCCTTTTTCACCTTTTCCACGAGATACCTGACAAGCATCCCGCCTATGGTCGTCTTACCGACACCGCCCTTACCCGCCAACGCAATAACTTTAGGCATAGTCGCCACCTTATATGCTTTCTTCCCTCCACGACAACGCTCTTCCTGGATTCCGGCCTTCGCCGGAATGACGGATGGAAGATCGTAGCGCCCCTTCACATCTTCCTGATGCATCCTCTACAGTTCGTAACCTGCAGCATCTCTTTTCCTTTTCCTGTCCCCTTCACGGCCTGGGACCTGGAACCTGAGACCCGGAACCGTCCTTTAGCACCCGCATCACTTCCGGAAAGGCCCTGTCATCCGTGTGCGGCAGGAACATGGCGGCCATGAACTCGCCCATGAACTGCACGCTGTCTGACAGTTCTAAGTTTGTCATCGACCGCGCCACCTCACCTGCCTTTTCAAAGAAGCCGCGCGAAAGCGCCGCCACCCGAGCGCCGCCAAGAGACGCATTCCCTATGAACCGGAAACGCTCTGCCGGCAGTTCGGGCAAAAGGCCTATCGCAATCGCCTTTTCAACATCGATGGAGTGACCGAAGCCTCCGGCAATAATAACCACACCGAGATCGCCAAATGCAAGACCCCCATGGCCGAGCAACACCTTGCACCCGGCATATACGGCGGCTTTCGTCCGCATGATGTTGTCAAGGTCTATCTCCGTTATGACAATGTCCCGCTCGATATTCGTTTCGGCGGCAAAACACAGGACATATTCGCGGCCGTTAACACCCTCCCTCACCCGCTCTGTCGTTGTCTCCAGCGAGAACTTGCCGTTGCGGTCGATAGCACCCGCGAGGAAAAGCTCGGCCACAATGTCGATAAGCCCGGAACCGCAGATGCCGAGCGGCTTCATCCTCCCGATGGTGAGGATCATCGGCTCAAGGGTGATGGGATTGACGCGCACCTTTTCAATGGCGCCCGGGGCCGCCCGCATCCCGAACTGGATCCCGCCGCCCTCGAAAGCAGGGCCGGCCGAACAGGAGGCACACAGGAGCCACTGCCCGTTTCCGAGCACGATCTCACCGTTGGTCCCGATATCCATGAAAAGTGAAACCCCGTCGCCCTCAGTCATCCCTGACAGCGCCACGCCGGATACGATGTCTCCACCCACGTAGGACGAGACGCCCGGGATGGCAAAAAGGCGTGTGTTGGCCCCGGCAGCGAGGCCGACCTCTCCGCAGGCGACAGGCGCGAAGGCCGTCGAAAGTGGTGTATAGGGCGCAAGCATGATATGCTTCGCCTCGATCCCGTAGAAGAGGTGCATCATTGTCGTGTTCCCCGCCACGACAATGTGACTGATGTCGGCAGGATCGATATGCCCATCTTCCAGAAGTTCACCGATGAGCAGATTTACCGTGGACACGACGACACCCTGAAGCTTCTTGAGCCCCCCGCGCTTTCTCGTGTACATGATCCTCGAAATGACATCCTCACCAAAACTGATCTGCCCGTTGTAGTCAGAGGACGAGGCCACTATCTTCCTGTCCCTTTCGCCCCGGTCGCAGGCAAGGAGCTGGGCCGCGATCGTCGTTGTCCCGATGTCGACGGCAACCGCATAGTGGAATTTTTCCCTGTCACCCTTTGCGATGTATGTGACCTCTCGCTGACCGCTCATCGTCACGTCAACGGTAACATTCCAGTCGGCATCCCTGAGCCTGGTGCCAAGGTTGCGCATCACCCCGAGGGACAGAGCAAGCTCTTCACATCCGACCCTCGGCGCCAGTTCCCGCACCATTCTCGCCGCATCGGAAACGCTGTCCTGCATGTCGGGCCGGGGAAGTGTGAGGTTCAGCCTTTTCACCAGGGGCTCGAGGCCATATTCACACAGAAGCGCTTCATCGATGGCCCCGGCGTCGACGTCGCTCATGATCGTGGACTTTCTCAGGACGCTTCTGTCAACCTGCGATTCCAGGGGGATCTCGACCACGGCATCCCCTGCGACCGAGGAGGCGCAGGCAAGACGAAAGCCTGCGGCATAGTCGCTTTCAGTCAATGAAGGATGGGCGGATGATTCCAGGGGCCCCTCGGCGATCCGTACCCTGCATTTTCCGCACACACCCCTTCCGCCGCAGGATGCATTGATGTGCACCCCCGCCTTCATGGCGATCTCGAGTAAATTCTCTCCCCTTTCTGCCGGAATGATCCGATCTATCGGCAGAAATCTTATCCTGTATTCTGGCGGCATAGTTTGGAATTTTTATTGTACCAAATTATCCCCTCTTTGAACATACCCTAATTTGGGCAAATCCCGTTCTCGCCATGACTGCCGTAAGGCTCTGTGTTCACCATCATAAATCTAGGAGGCCTTCGGCGAACGTAGCCTTCTAAAAGCTGTATTATCAACAAATTAACGTTGACAACAAAACTCAAATATTATATAGTGTTCATCATAATGAATTATGTATAGCGCGCCCGTCATAAAGAAAACCTTCGAAGTCCTTTCGCTCGTTGTTGACAGCAAGAGACCTCTCGGCGTCACGGAGATAGCGAGAACTCTTGCGTTGAGCAAGAGCACCGTCTTCGGCATACTCAAGGCCCTCCAGGAAGAGAACCTCATCGTGAAAAGCAAATCCACCAAGCGTTACACCATTGGGGAAGAGCTCTTCAAGATCGCAAAGAGAGTGCTTCAGGGCGGGGAACTCAGTTCCGTCGCCCGCCCGTTCCTTGAAAAGCTTGTCGAAGATGTCGATGAAACGGTCTTTCTCTGCGTCCGCGAGGATAGCGTCGTCAAGGTTATCGATACCATAGAAACGCGAAAGAAGCTGAAGATATCGTCCCCCGTGGGGACGCGGCTGCCGATTACGGCATCGGTCTTCTGCAAGGCCCTTCTCGCTCCCATGGAAGATAACGAGATCCGTGATTTTCTCAAGGAAAAAGGCCTGCCCAGGTACACCCCGAACAGCATCACCGACCTCGACCGCTTCATCGATGAGATACGGGTGACACGGAAGCGTCACTACAGCCTCGACCTCGAGGAATATCTCATGGGCGTCAGGGCAATAGCCACTCTCGTCTATGCCAACGATTATCCCGTCGGCGCCATCTGCATCCTCGGCTTCACCGGCTCCATGCCCACCGACAAACTGCCCGACATGGCTCAACGCCTCATCAACACCGCCCAAAAAATATCGGAAAGGCTCTCACAGTAGAGACAGTCTCAGGTCTCAGGTTCCAGGGAAAGACCGAGTCTCTCTGGGCCCGCGTGTCATCCCCGCCAGGCCCGGCTCGCCGCGAACTTCTTTTGCGTTTTTGCTGTGCCATGGCATAATATCCGGAAGGAAAGATCAGACAGGGGGACAATGAACCATGACAATTCCGTACAATCCCGTCCACGCCGAACTCGAAGGCCTGCCCAGAGAAACACTTATTGAACTCATCAAGATGTATTCACTGAACTGGCATACCTGCGACGGCCTCTGGTTCTCCGGGGTGGAGGACCGCTGGGGCACCGAGAAGGCGCTGGAGATCGACATCCACATGTGGGATGTCTCCTCGAGGCTGGAGGCGCGGAGGATAAAGGAGGTGCTTGCCATACCGGACAATGCGGGACTGGATCAGGTTATGCGTGCCATCAATTTTATGAGCTGGGCCGCAAAGTGTTCTTATACCATCGAAAAGAATGATGGAATAGCTGTTCTCACCGTCACATCCTGCCCTCCCCAGGAGGCCCGCATCAAATCGGGGAAGACGGTATTCGCGTGCCGGCCCACCTTCGAGCATGGTTTCACCAATGTTGCCGCCGTCATCGATCCCGGCGTCAAGGTATCCTGCACATATTGCCCTCCCGGCCCCCACCCCCCGGACAGCTGGTGCCGGTGGGAGTTCGCGAGCCCGAAGACGGCAGGATAATAATAACAGGGACGGGCATTGCCCTGCCCCGCACGGCCCGTTGCCTCGTCTCTTACACGTTCATCTCAGGTACGTCGTCTTGTCCTTTACGGCCTTTCGCGGGACCTCACGAAGAGGGGACGCGCATTTTCCCAGGCATATGAGGGCAAGCGGCATCTTTGCCCCGTCGATGCCCAGTATCTCCCTTATGGCCTTCTTGTCGAACAAGGTGAACCAGAGCGAACCGAGCCCCAGGGAACAGGCGGCAAGGTGCATGTTCTGGATTGCGGCGGCGCATGCCGCCTGGTAGCCCATACTACCCTCTTCGGTGAACATGTCGAAACCCGTCTTTTTCGGGTCGCCCACCACCGCGATGATGACAGGCGTCTGCTTCAGGAAACCCACCTGGTAGGAATCAAGCCATTTCCAGCCGCTTTTCTCAAATGCCCACACCCTGCATCGCTCGGCTTCATCGAAGATCTTGCCCCTCATTACCGAACTTGTGACGACGAGGAATTCCCAGGGCTGCATGTTGGCCGGTGACGGGGCCCATGTGGCAGCCTCCAGCACCTTTTCGATCACGTCATCGCCCACCGGGTCCGGAAGGTAATCCCGACAGCTCCTCCTTGTGCGCATAGCCGTGAATAGATCCATCTTCATCCCCCTTCTGCATGTATTTCCTTCAACACGGATGTTATCAGTCGATCAGGTTTATGTCAATCCCAACCTAATCCACCGGCAAATGATTGACATCATCGCCGGAGCGTTGTAAAATTAGTCATAGTGCCGGCGCGACCATGGATATCCGGCTCACAAACATCTCTCACCGGCTTGCGTTGAGACAAACCCTCGTATTTACCAATCCCACACTGAAGGTGGCTCAACTACAGGATAGCTTTATGTTTGACGTTCTACACTCTAAGTTTTTAGATGAAGGACCTCGAACATGGAGCATTGACCTGGCAGGGACTGACAATGAAAAAGAAAATGGCGCAAACAGTACTGGGCTCTCGAAACAGTCTGGCGGATGAACGTCGAAATACCGCCGATCCCACCGGGGAAGAGCTTTATAAGACTCTCGCCAACAATCTTCAGGTGGGCGTATACATCTCGGCAAACAAGCGGTTCCAATTCGTTAATCTCCACATTCAGGAATACACGGGTTATCCGGAAGCGGAGATGCTGGAGATGGACCCCCTCAGCGTCGTCCACCCTGACGACACGGAGAGGGCAGCCAGAGACGCCGGCGACATGCTCAAAGGTCTTCGGTCGGCACCCTTCGAATATCGGCTGATAACGAAGGAGGGACAGATCAAATGGATCATGGAAACGGTGACACCCATCATCTTCAAGGGACAGAAGGCCACCCTCGGCAATTCCATGGACATCACGGAACGCAAAGAGGCGGAAGAGAGTCTCCAGCAGCTTGATGCTCTCAAATCTTCCATCCTTGATGCCATTCCCCAGGCCGTTGTAGGGCTCGAGGACCGGCGGATCAATTTCGCGAACACCGCCGTGGAGGAGGTGTTCGGCTGGCATCCCGAGGACCTTATCGGCAAAAGCGTCACAGTCTTCTACCGGAACGATAAGGAGGCGGAGGAGATCGGCCGCCACTTCTACGGCACCCTGGAGCATCAACGGACATACGTGACTGAATTCAACTGCCGCCGCAAGGATGGCAGGGACATCCTGTGCAGAATGAGATCGGCCCGGATCGGAGACGCATTGCACCAACGGCGGATAGTCATCACCTACGAGGACATCACCGAGCAAAGGAGGGCGGAGCAAGAGCTGGCAAATTCGCGGGAACAGCTTCGCGACCTCTCCATATACCTTCAGTCCGTCCGGGAGAAAGAGAGTACCAGAATAGCCCGGGAAATACACGACGAACTCGGCCAGTCGCTGACGGCCCTCCAGATGGACCTTGCCTGGCTGGGCTCCCGCTTGCCCCCCGGAGACCTCTCGCTTGGTGTCAAGGTGCAGCGCATGAGCAGTCTCGTTGACACAACAATAGACAGCGTGCACCGGATCTCCACCGAGCTCAGGCCCATCCTCCTCGACGACCTGGGCCTTACGGCCGCAATGGAATGGCAGGTCGGGGAGTTTCAGGAACGAACAGGTGTGCAATGCGATGCCCGTTTTGACTGCAAGGAGGGCGCCGTGGAAAAGGACCTGGCCACAACCATTTTTCGCATCTTCCAGGAAACGTTGACGAACGTAACCCGTCATTCCGCGGCAACACAGGTCCGCGTCCGCCTTATCCAGAAGGACGGGGAGCTCCATCTCGAAGTTGCCGACAATGGAAAAGGGATCACCCGGGAACAGATCGCAAACCCCAAATCCTTCGGGATCGTGGGCATCCGGGAACGGGTCAACCTCTGGGGCGGAATCGTGCGTATAAGCGGCAAACAGCGCAAGGGTACGACGATCAAGGTTCGAATACCCATGCACCACAGGAGGGGATGATATGATACGGATCCTTGTTGCTGACGATCATACGGTGGTCCGTGAAGGCATCAAGCAGATACTCGCCGGCCTCGACGACATGATCGTGGAGGATGAGGCGGAGAGCGGGCAGGATGTACTCGCAAAGATAACCACAAAGGATTATGATCTCATACTTCTCGACATCTCCATGCCCGGAAAAAGTGGATTGGAGGTCCTTGAAGACATAAAGGTCATCCGGCCCAAAGTACCCGTGCTCATTCTCAGCATGCACCCCGAAGAACAGTATGCGGTCAGGATGCTCCGCGCCGGTGCCGCCGGGTACCTTACGAAGGCGAGCGCACCCCAGGAGTTGATAAGCGCGATCCGAAAGGTCTCCAAGGGCGGGAAGTACGTCACCGTCTCACTCGCGGAAAAGCTTGCCTTCGAGCTCGATGCCGGGGCCCAAAAATCCCGCCATGAGCGGCTCTCCAACCGCGAATACCAGGTCATGCTCATGCTCGCCTCCGGCCAGTCCGTAAGCGAAGTGGCGGAAGAAGTCTGCCTCAGCGCGAAGACCATCAGCACCTATCGAACCAGGATCCTCGAAAAGATGGGCATGAAAAAAAATGCGGAACTGACCCTCTACGCCGTGAAGAACAATCTCATTCTTTAGCGGCCCATCCTGTCGACCCCCCTAACGGAAACACCCTGCGTCGGGTTTTGCCCCATACGGCTGCCCGACCTTCAGGACCACCCTGTCAGCAATACACCGTCACAACATCCCTTTCTATATCCGACATAAGAAAGAGACAAACCCCGATACCGCCCGCACCAGCACCATGCAATAATAGACTACCGGTGTCCGCGGAATAATTGATACCGGCGCGGGGTGGATAAAATGAACTTGAAAAGGGACCGATACGTCAAAGGCAGTCACGGGCGACAGAATACCACCGCCCGGATACTCGGCCGGGCCCGATCCGAGAACCGCGAATACCTGATGGAACATGAAAGCAAGGCGATCCTCGAAAACGCCGGCGTCAAGACAACGGGTACCGTCGTCGTCGCCACCGAAGAGGAGGCCGTTAAAAGGGCCCGCGGTCTTGGTTATCCCGTCGTCCTCAAGGTCGTCTCTCCCGACGTGGTCCACAAGACCGACTCGGGCGGCGTAAAGCTGAACCTCGGGAGTGATGATGATGTCAGGCAGGCCCACCGGGATATCCTGTCGTCATTCAAGGGCAAAAACATCGTGGGGATCTCCGTACAGGAGATGGCGCCGGCGGGCGTGGAGGCCATCGTCGGATTCACGCGCGATGAGAGTTTCGGCCCCGTTCTCATGTTCGGATTGGGGGGGATCTTCGCCGAGGTCCTCAGGGATGTGACGTTCAGGGTTCTGCCGATCACCGCGGACGCTGTGCAGGAGATGATCGAAGAGATCAAGGGTTTCCCCATCCTGAAGGGATACCGAGGTCACGCTGTCGATATGGCGGCCCTCAGGGAACTGCTCCTCAATGTCTCCACTCTTGCCGTCACGCACCCCGAACTCAAGGAACTCGACATAAATCCCGTGTTTCTTTACCCCACCGGCTGCGTCGCCGTGGATGCCCGCATATTTGTCGACCATTCCCCCCGGGTCTCTCCAAAAACAGCTTCCCGGACAAAGGACGATCTTCGCGCGTTGTTCTATCCCGAGAGTATCGCCGTGCTGGGAGCTACAGATTCCGGAGGTAAACTCGGATACAACGTGATGCAGAACCTTCTTTCCCATCAATTCAAAGGGAGGCTCTACCCCATTAATCCCCGCAAGGAGTCCATTCTCGGAGTGAAGGCCTACCCGTCGATCCTCGACGTGAAAGACCCCGTCGATACGGCGATCATCATCGTTCCCGCCGCGGCGGCCCCGAAGGCCATCGAGGATTGCTGCCGGAAGGGGATAAAGTATCTCGTGGTCGAAACGGCGGGCTTCGCGGAGACGGGGGAAGCCGGCCGAAAGATGCAGACCAATATAAAGGACCACATCGCGACGGGAAGGCACCGTCTGCTCGGCCCCAATTGCTCGGGCATCATCAACACCCATCACGATATGGTCCAATCCATCGGGCTCATCGGCACATTGCGCAAGGGCAACGTCGGGCTCATCGCACAGGCCGGGGTTTACGCGGCCGGCATCCTTACGGGACTGCGCAACGTCCTCGATTTCGGCATCATCGCCACCATTGGCAACAAAATGGATATCAGCGAGGCCGACATTCTCGAGTTTATGGGGAACGATGCGAACATCAGTGTCATAGCCCTTTACATGGAAGATGTGACGAGCGGTCGGCGTTTTGTCGATGTGGCGGAACGGGTATCACGAAAGAAACCTGTCATCGCCCTCAAGACGGGACGGACGGAGGCGGGGAAAAAGGTCGTCTCCTCACATACCGCTTCCATGGCGGGAAACGACGAGATCAATTCAGCGGCATTCCGGCAAACAGGAGTCATCCGCGCCAGGGACAACGAGCATCTTTTTTCCTTGATGCGGGCCTTTTCCAAACAACCTCTGCCGAAAGGCCCCGGTGTCTTCGTCGTTACCTACACGGGATCTCTCGGGGTTGCCGCCACGGATATGCTCTACGCGAGCGGACTGAGGCTCGCTGTCCTCGAGCCTCATGTCAAGGAGCGATTGGCACCCTTTATCGACGACTATCTCAACATACAGAACCCGGTGGACTGCTCCTTCAATATGGACCCAAAGCAGACACGGGAGATCATCCGGATCGGAGTGGAGAGCAGCGATGTCCACAGTATCATCGTTGTCGTCCAGGGTGAGATCCTTGAATCGTATGTCGAAACCCTGGCATCCATCGATTACAAGGGAAAGCCGGTCGTCTGCTGCGTGGCATGCAAGGAATTCATGATGGATCCTGTCATCCGGATGGAGCGGAAAGGCATCCCCGTATATTCCACTCCTGAAATGGCCGCGCAGGTCCTTTCGGAGATGTACGGGCACGGCCGTTTGCGCAGCAGGACACGCCTCGCCGATCTCAACCGATTCCTCGCCGATCGTTCATTCGACATAGCGGACCGCCGCGTTCACCTGAGATTGCTGACACAGCATGATATCGATCTTTGGACGGACTTTGTCAGGAGTTGTTCCCCTCAGTCCCTCTGGATGCGCTTCCTCTCCCCTTTCGCCCCCACGCCTGAGACCGCCCGCCGTTTCTGCGACATCGATCCCGACGAAGAGGTGGCGGTGGTTGCCGAAACCATCGAGGAGGACCGAAAAAGGCTTGTCGCCATAGCCCGCCTCATAAAGTGCGGTCCCACCAACCAGGCGGAATACGCCGTTATCGTCACCGATTCCTGGCAGAAAAAGACGCTCGGCCGTCTGCTCCTCGAAGCCTGTCTTGACCTTTCAAAGCATCTCGATATCCGCATAGTCAATGCGGAGATACTCCAGGAAAACTTCCCAATGAACAAGGTCCTTAACCACTGCCACTTCACGATGTACGCGAAAGAAAGAAACATGCTGCTCATGTCGAGAAGTCTCGAATAGGATCGGACACCACTCACCCTTTGAAATCTGTGATGTGAAAGGACTTTACTTTTGCTCGCCGTTGAAGTATAGATAGTGAGTTGAGGGGAATGTGGGTTGGGAATAGAATCCCCCTCAACTCTGGCAGACGCCGATCGCAATACGGTTACGATCGACAGAAGTTTACTTAAAAAGAATTGAAGCTTTGAGGAGAAGAACCCGGCCGCTATCCGGCCGGGTTCTTCTTTTATTTCCTTATTTTATTTTCTTTCTTTCCGCTACCAGGTCATCAACAACACCGGGCTCGGCCAATGTTGACGTGTCGCCGAAGTCCTCGAATTTCGCAGCCGCGACCTGCCTGAGCACGCGGCGCATGATCTTGCCGGATCTCGTCTTGGGAAGCCCGTCCGCCCACTGGATCAGGTCCGGTGTGGCGATAGGTCCGATCTCCTTGCGCACGAGGGCGACGAGATCTTTCTTCAGGGCATCGTCTTTCGCAACACCGGTGTTCAGCGTTACATAGGCGTAGATCCCCTGGCCTTTAATTTCGTGCGGAAATCCCACGACTGCCGCTTCTGCAACCTTCGGGTGCGTAGTAAGCGCCGCTTCGATCTCCGCGGTTCCCAGCCTGTGGCCGGAGACGTTGATGACGTCGTCGATCCTTCCGGTGATCTTGTAGTCACCATCGGCATCTCTTTCGGCACCGTCGCCGGAGAAATAGGCCCCCGGGAACTGTGAAAAGTAGTTATCTTTGAACAGCTTGGGATTGTTCCATACGCCCCTCATCATGCCGGGCCATGCTGTCTTCATGCAGAGTGCTCCCTTGCCCGGGCCCACGATCTCCTTGCCGTCCTCATCAAAGATGGCCGGTACAACACCGAAGAAAGGCCTCATGCACTTTGCGGGCTTGATATCGATCGCGCCGGGAAGAGGCAGGATCATGTGTCCGCCGTTTTCCGTCTGCCACCAGGTATCCACGATCGTGCACCTGCCGCCGCCGACCTTATTGTAGAACCACCACCAGGCTTCAGGGTTCAGCGGTTCACCGACGGAACCCAGAACACGCAGGGAGGAGAGGTCGTGTTTTTCCACCCACGCATCGCCTTCCTTGGCCACTGCGCGGATAGCTGTAGGAGCGGTATAGAAGTTGTTGACGTTGTATTTTTCCACCACTTCCCAGAACCGGTCGAAACCGGGATAGCTCGGAAGCCCTTCGAAGAGGATGCTGGTATGCCCGTTGGTGAGAGGGCCGTAGGCAACATAACTGTGACCGGTCACCCAGCCGATATCGGCCGTGCACCAGTAGACATCTTCGTCACGAACGTCGAAGGCGAGCTGCTGTGTCATGGATGCATACAGCAGGTAACCTGCGGTCGTGTGCTGAACGCCCTTGGGTGTTCCCGTGGAGCCTGACGTATAGAGGATGAACAGCGGGTCTTCCGCGTCCATTTCCTCGGGTTTGCAGAATTTTCCCGCTTTTGCCATCAGGTCGTCCCACCAGATATCGCGGCCTTCCTTCATGGTGACGGGCGTGCCGGTACGCTTGACCACGATCTCGGTCTTTATCGTCGGGCACTGCTCGGCTGCCTTGTCCGCGTTGTCCTTCTGCGGGACTGCCTTGGCGCCGCGGTAGGTGCCGTCACAGGTGATGAGCACAGTGGACTTGCAGTCGTTGATCCTGTCCCTCAACGCCTCTGCGGAGAAACCGCCGAAGACGATGGCGTGTACAACGCCTATCCTGGCGCAGGCGAGCATGGAGATGACGAGTTCCGGGATCATGGGGAGATAGATCGTGGCCACATCACCCTTCTTCAGACCCATGTCTTTGAGAACGTTTGCAAATCTGTTTACTTCCCTGTACAGATCCCAGTATGTGAAGACCTTCCAGTCATTGGGGTCGTTGCCCTCAAAGATGATGGCAGCCTTGTTCTTCTTCGTTTCCAGGTGCCGGTCAAGGCAGTTGTAGCTTGCATTCAGCTTGCCGCCCTCAAACCATTTTACGTGGAGGTCATCGCCGAAGGACCAGTCGGAAATCTTATTCTTGTCAAAGGGTTTGAACCACGTCAGTCTCTTTTCGGCCTCTTTCGCCCAGAAGGCGTCAGGGTTTTCGATGGACTCTTTGTAGAGCTTGTCGTACTCAGCCCTGCTCTTGATGTACGATTTTTCCCTTACCCTGTCAGGAACGGGAAATACCTTGTCATAAAAATCGGTTTCATTAGGCTTTGCCATTCTTCTTCTCCTTGTCCTTCAGATTTACGCACGCGGCACTCACAACCGCGTTTTCTCATCAATTACCAAAACCCACAGCATCAGATTAGAACAAAACCTGCGCCTTTGGTATCGGCATGGGGATGAATTAGATGTAGGTGATATACCTACACGTGATAGGCCGGAACCGGTCAAGCGCCAGGCATGGAAGCCCGTATATGAGAGCTGCCAGGGTCAGACCACCTCTATGCCCCGCAGAGGGCCTGAGAACGGATAAATTCGAATGGCAATGTGCCAGCTGAAGGTGATTGGCATTTAGAGCACGAGAACAGAGATCTTCCCCGAGATGGACTTCAAGCCTTCAACGGACCATGTTGTCTTCAAGAACCGCTACAGCGCGTTCCTGGCGAATCCGCCTGAGCTGGAGCGCAGGCTCGACGTGCTGAAAAGAACCCAGCTCATTATCGCCGGGATCGCCGCGAATGTGTGCGTAGAGTCAACTGCCAGAGACGCCATGCAGCTTGACTACGAGGTGGTGGTTATCGCCGACGCAGTAGACACCTTCGATAAAACCCTCCTCAAAAACACATTAAAGAACATCATGCTCTTCTTCGGGGACGCCCGCACGACGGAAGAGGTCATGGACGAGCTCAGAACTCACGGGGGCAGCAGGTATGTGCCATAAGACCCAAACGCTGGAAGATGCCCTGTCCCGGTACATAAGTGATGCGTGTGTGTGGGACGCCTCCGAGAAACGCCTGACGGGAAGGAAAAGCATGGTCGATTACTGGACCAATTACCACGCATCCTTCAAGGAGACGCTGGGAAAACCCGAAAAGATCGTTTTCGGCGACAGGGAGGTATATCTCCAGGTAAGGATTCGTCTTGATTTTCTGGAAGACAGCCTTTTCTACGGAAAATCTTACAACAAGGGGGATGCGCTGGAGTTCGGCTGCGCCGATTTCTATGAACTGGACGAGGACGGCAGGATACGATCGGGATGCGTATATATAAAATTTTTCAATTGATCCCGGATTGTAGTAGTCTATACGCTGGTTCGCATTGCGCACTCATCAGGAGGAGATGGTCATGAAAACTGTCTTGAAGTTCATTATCGTTTTTCAGGTCATTGCTCTGGCATTGAGCTTCAGTATGCCCGCCCTCGCCGATACCCCGGCTCCTCCCCGGGACTACACGAAGGTGACGGAAACCGGGGAATATGTCTTCGTCATGCTCGCACCGCCCGAAAAATGGGTACGAAAGGACCTCGAATTAAGAAAGACCTACAAAGAGTCAGGACTTTACAGGAATGACGGCTCAACAACACCGTTATGGACCGTCCACTGGTATTCCTTCTCGGTCTATCCCAGTTCCGACGGAAAGCACGTCGTCCGCATGGGGCCCTGGGCGACGTCTGTAGAGGACCTGGCCCTGGCCTTCTACGAAAACGGAACACCGCTCAAACAATACCTGATAAAGGACCTCATCAAGAATCAGCTCGCATTACGCCGCACCGTAAGCCATTTCTTCTGGAGTTCGGAGAAGAGTTTCAACGACAAAGAGGGCACGATGCTCCTGAAGACAACGGACGGACAAACCTACCTCTTCTCCGTAAAGACCGGGGAGATCCTGACCAAATGAAGCCTCACCGTTGACGCCCTGGTAATACCGGCTCCGAGAATACAAAAGACTGAAAACTTGTCTTTATCTCTTACCTTCAGACTCGAGACTATCGCTTAGAACAATCCTTTTACTTTTCCCGTTTCCACATCCACGTCTATGCGCCGGAAGGCAGGGTCTGAGCTTGTTCCGGGCATGAGGCTTATGGCACCGGTGACGGGGCAGAGGAACCTGGCACCCGTGAAAACGAGGACGTCGCGAACGGGAAGTCTCCAGCCCTTCGGGACACCTTTGAGCTCCGGTTTGTGGGAAAGGCTCAGGTGGGTCTTGACCATCATGGTGAAGTAATCGCTTTTTGACGGATCGGCCTCGAGGCGGCGTGCCTTCTCCTCGGCCTCGGGGATCCACAGCACGCTGTCGGCACCATAGATATTCTTTGCGATCACGTCCACCCTCTGCATAAGCGGCATCTCGAGGGGATAGAGGTATCCGAACTCAACCTTCTCATTGCAGGCATCAATGACGGCATCGGCAAGCTCCAGGGCCCCCTCCCCGCCCCTCAACCACTGTTCGGACACGGCAACCCGCGCACCTTCAGCCTCCGCAAGCCTTTTGACAAGGGCGATCTCATCCTTCGTGTCCGTGGTGAACTTGTTTATGCACACGACAGGCCTTATTCCGGACATCTTGACGATCCGCACGTGATGGAGAAGATTCGGGATACCCCTCTCCAGGAGCCCCAGGTCTTCCTGGGTGTATTCCTTCGGAAGCGGTATGCCGGGGGCGACACGAGGCCCCCCGCCGTGCATCTTGAGGGCCCTGATCGTGGCCGTGATAACGGAGACATTCGGCTTGAGACCGCTCAGTCTGCATTTCACGTTCCAGAATTTCTCGAAACCAATATCGGAGCCGAAACCGCTCTCGGTTACGTGATAATCGAAAAGCTTAAGTCCCAGGAGGTCGGCAATGATTGACGACTGGCCAATGGCTATATTCCCAAAGGGGCCGGCGTGCACCATGACGGGTTGGCCCTCCACGGTCTGCATGAGTGTGGGATTGATGGTGTCCTTCATGATCGCGCACATCGCCCCGGCAACCTCAAGGTCCTCGGTGGTGACGGGATCGCCGTTCTTGCGATAGGCGACGGTGATCTCGCCAATGCGTTTGCGCAGGTCCTTGAGGTCCCGCACAATGGACAGGATCGCCATCAGTTCCGAACTGACCCCGATATCGAAATGGGATTGCATGGTGAAACCGTCCATTCTGCCGCCCATACCGACAACGATATTGCGAAGCGCCTGCGCGCAGAAATCTATGACCCATCCCATCTGAATGTTGGTCGGGTCCACATCGAGGCGCTTGAGGCCCCTCTTTGCCAGCTCTTTGTCCCCGTAGTTCCGCTCGTGCTGCATCCTCGCCGTCAAGGCGACCATGGCGATGTTGTGGGCATTCATGATCCTGTCGATATCGCCGGTAAGCCCCAGGGAGAACTCCGTCAAGGGAACGACCTGTGCATTGCCTCCGCCGCCGGCGCTTCCCTTTACGTTCATGGTGGGACCCGTAGACGGCTGACGGATAGCTCCGCCCACATTTTTCCCCCTTTTTCCAAGGCCTTCGAGGAGGCCCACCGTTGTCGTGGTCTTGCCCTCGCCAAGAGGTGTGGGGGTGATGGCCGTGACGTCGATATATTTCCCGTTCACCTTGTCATTCAAACGCTGCATTATGGCGGCATAATTGAGGCGGCTCATCTTCCCGTAAGGTATGAGTTCCTCATCACCAAGGCCCATCTCGTCACGCATCTGCCAGATGGTCTTCATCTTCTCTTCAGCGGCCTCGGATATCTGCCAGTCCGGCATCTTTGTCGCGTCATAAGGCATCTTTAAACTCCTTTTGTATGAAAGACATGTAGCTTATTTAGCCGCAGTATTGACAAATATACAGGGTTTGACCGAGTTTCTCAAGTACTTGGGGCCGTTATGCCCGATAGACAGCCTGGTGCCCGCATCCCCATTGCAGGTTTCGGATTGAATTTTTCTTGGTCTTTTGGTAGTGTTACCATCATTGTGATGATCAATCGACCGTACCAGTCAGAAAAAGGGGCATGTGTCGGTCTATTTTCACGGAAAAACCCGGCGGTGAGGTGAGACATGGATTTACTGGCATCAGGGGATCTGAAGGGAATACTTGACATCCTGTCCGTTTTGGAAGAATCGGAGAAGGCCATCGCCGAGTTTTACCGGACCTGCGGCGAGATATGGACAGAACGACAGGAATTCTGGTTGGGCATAGAACGGGAAGAAATGAAGCACATAAACAATTTACAAAAGATGAAGGACATCATCGCTAGAAAACCGGATCGTTTCGAAAAGGGACGCCCGTTTAATATCATGGCTGCTCAGACACTCATAAAGGGCATAGAAACCAATACGGCAAAGGTTAAGGCCCCTGAGTTCAGGATGGCAAATGCCCTGTTCATGGCCCGTGATAACGAGCAGTCTTTTATTGAATCCCGGTACAACGAGATAGTCAGGACGCAGGATATTGAATACCTGACCCTGGTGAATGAAATCGTAAAGGACACCGTTATCCACAAAACCACAATCGACAGAGAGATCGGAAGTATCACAAATTAACCAGCGATCACGTGAGCATGGTTTCCTGTCTATCCTCCCTGAACCGATCTCGTTTTATATGAAGCAACCAGGTCGAGGTAATATCTTCCCTCCTCTTCTTTTCCTCTTTTTAGGGCGCCGGCGGCGTATATGCGGCATTTCTTTCCTAGCTCCTTGATCGCCATTTCCGCAAGGTCCGGCCCCAGTGTCCCGGCGTCGAGGATCTTTGCGATGCTCGCTATCCTGAACCGGTCCATGCCCTCATAGGCACGCGAGAGCTGGTCGGGGTGGCCTCCTGCCTTTACGATGAGCGGCTTTTCGATGAAGGTCACGGGATACCGGGCCGTTATCCTGAGCCACATGTCGTAGTCCTCGCACACGGGCAGCGATTCGTCGAAACCTCCCACGGCATCGAAAACGCTTCGGTGGATAACAGCGGACGAAGGACTGATAATACACAACGGCAGGCAGTGTTCGAAAATGCATCCCGAATACTTGCGATGCCTCAGTTTCTGGTTGAGCCTCTCTCCGTTGCGTATCCATATCTCGTCCGTGTACGACAGAAGCGTGCCCATCCGTTCCATCACCCTCATCTGGGTGGAAAGCTTCTTTTTTTTCCAGAGATCATCGACGTCGAGAAAGGCGATATACTCACCCCGTGCCATGTCGAGGCCCGCATTTCTTGCACTGCTGATACCACCGTTCTCCTTCCACAAATAACGCACAGGCAGACCGAGGGTCTCTTCGCCCGAGCCGTCCGTCGAGCCGTCATCGATCACGATCACCTCATTGTCGTCGTAATCCTGGGCCAGGACAGAGGCAAGGGCTTCCTTAAGAAAGTGCCTGCGCTCGAAGGTTGTTATGATGACGGACACCGTGGGCATCGGTCTCTTGGGGCCCCCGTTCATGATTGTTGAGATTTGCTCTCCGTCAGGCCTGACGGGCCTGTTCCAGGCGGACCTTCAAACGGATCTTCTTCGGACCGTCGGTGAGGCTGGTCAGCCAGACAGGCATGACCATTGTGCTCTGGTAATTGCGCTCGAAACCGTTCTCCGAGAGCGAAACAACCTCCACGGGAAAAGTCCAGAGTTCGGCGGGTTCACCAATATCCAGGAAAACCTCGATATTCTGGTAGGGATCATGGAATCTCAGATTCGCTGCCGCCTCGAGAACCCCATTCAGCGTCAACTCATATCTGCCTTTCTCGGTTTCCAGATAGCGGTCCCCTCCACTTCCCAGAAAGGCGAAATTGAACTCGATCCCAAAGAGGAATGGAACATCAACCTTTCCCGTAAGCTCGTAATCAACTGTGAGTTCCGCGGTTCCCTCGCTGACGGTGATCCGCTTTTCGATGGAAAGGGGGGAGGCGCTGCCGCCCTGCCGGAAATGCCCGTCCCGGCGCAGAACAAGTTCGAGCTTTTTCTTTCCCTTCTGCATTTCTGCGGTGTAGGGCTCCATGACAAAATCACCCGGCTCGGCACACTCGCACCGGTAAAACCCCTCCAGCGTAGCGCCGGTGCCCAGGACATGATCCACAAGGGAGGCCCTGCGGTACCAGTCGTAGTGCAGGTAGCGGTCAAGGCCCTCCTCCTTTGCCATTACCATGTCATGGATCGTCTTCGTTCCATCCGCCGAGGACTCCATGAGAGCCTCTTTGATCTTCTCGTGATATCCCTCGTATCGTCTTTTGAGCGTGGCCATAATGTTGACAGAGGAGGGCTTGTAGTCGAGGCCATACAACACCCCGCCCTCCCTCAGGCGAAATGATGCCTCCATCTCGTTATTCCTGATAACGGCCTCGTCATGACCGTCCAGATTGATGTCCTCAACATAACCGTTAACGAAGGGTTTCTTCGGGTCGAGAAGCTTCGCCGCCTCGATGAGATGACGCCAGACCGCTCCCCTCAGGTGCGGCAGGTACAGGCCGCCGAAAACCCCGTGCCAGTAGCTGTCGTTGGCCTGGGCCATGTAGACATGTTTCTTTGCCTCGGGATTGCTCTTCGCGGCCCTTGAAAGGCGAACCATCCTTTTGTGCATATCATTGCTTTCGCTGTATTTTACCAGGAAATGCCGGTAATAGCCGCCTTTGAGAAAATCGCGGTACTGAAGACCGTCCGTGTGAAGCAGTTGCGCGTACTCCCTTGCACGGGTGGCAGGCAGGCACCATTCCTCCATCTCCTTGTAGGATTCACAGGAAAGGTAGATACGGCCTTTGGGCGGAACGGAGTTGATATATTCACCGAACTTTACCGTCTCCAGCCAATCGGCGTTGTCACTGAGGTAGCGAAAGAAGGAGTCGAGCCAGTGCTCCTTCGCATAGACATAATCGAACGTACCCGGCCAGAGCCCGAATTTTTCACCGTCATCGCCGAATATCGCGACATCCGCCCCGGCGGCCATTATACCCTGAAGACTCTCGTGCACCTTTTCTATGCTTTTGAAGGGGATCACGTAACGCAGAGATTCCAGACCGGGAAAGATAAAAAGCTTCTCTCCGCCGGATTCGGTGACGAAGTAACCATACAACTCCTCTTCCCTCAGTCCGATGGACTTGAAATGGTTATCATCGATGATGGTATACTCGATACCCGCCCGTGCCATGATCTGCGGCAGCTGCGGTTCATAGACCCGCTCTGCGAGCCACATGCCCCGCGGCCGCACACCGAAGGTCTCTTCCATCAGGTCACGATGAAGGTCTATCTGGGTAAGAGCATCGTCTTCGGGAAGGAGCGCAAGGATCGGCTCATACATGCCGCCGGAGACGATCTCGATCTGTCCCCTGTCATGAAGGGCCTTGAGCAGGGCGATGTACTCGGGTTTGTGTTCCCTGAGCCATTCGAAAAGAAACCCGGTGAAATGGATATTCACCTTGATGCCGGGAAAATCTTTCAAAGCTGCAAAAAAAGGCATATACGAACGCGTATACGCCTCTTCTAAAATGGAATCCATATTCCCGACTGGTTGATGATTATGAATGCAGATAATCAATTTCATGTGACACCAGTCTTTTATTAAATGGCGGGGTCGACGAGAATTGAACTCGCGGCCTCCGGCGTGACAGGCCGGCGTTATAACCAGGCTTAACTACGACCCCGCGTAAATGGTAGGCGGAACAGGTTTTGAACCTGCGACCCTCGGCTTGTAAGGCCGATGCTCTCCCGCTGAGCTACCCGCCCAATAGCCGTCAATATAACAGCTTCAGCTTGAAATGTCAACCATTCACGCACTCTCCGCCTCTTCTTCGTAAATAAGAATAGGCCTTTCGTGGTTAATGATGACCTCTTCGCTGATGACACATTCTTTAACATTGGACAAGGACGGTATCTCGTACATGACGTCGAGCATCACCTTCTCCATTATGGAGCGCAGCCCACGCGCGCCTGTTTTCTTCTTCATCGCCTCCTTGGCAATGCCGCGCAGGGAACCCTCTGTAAAGGTGAGCTTGACATTCTCGAGATCAAAGAGCTTCTTGTACTGCTTGACAATTGCATTCCTCGGCCTCTTCAGGATCTCAACGAGGTTTTCTTCGGAGAGTTCCTCAAGGGTTGCCGTGATGGGCAAACGGCCGATGAATTCCGGTATGAGCCCGTATTTCAGGAGGTCTTCGGGTTGGATGTCCCGTATGAGCTCCGAATACATCTTGTCCCGGCCGCCCGACACATCGACACCGAAGCCGATGCTCTTCTTCCCTATCCTGCCCGCAATGAGGCCTTCTATGCTATGAAAGGCCCCGCCGCAGATGAAGAGTATATTCGAAGTGTCGACCTTGATGTAGTCCTGCTGGGGATGTTTCCTGCCGCCCTTGGGGGGCACGTTGGCAACGGTCCCTTCAATTATCTTGAGAAGCGCCTGCTGGACGCCCTCGCCCGAGACATCCCGGGTGATCGACGGGCTGTCCGTCTTGCGCGAGATCTTGTCGATCTCGTCGATATAGACGATGCCCCTCTCCGCCCGCTCTACGTTGTAATCGGCGGACTGGAGCAGATAGAGTATGATGTTCTCGACGTCCTCTCCAACGTATCCCGCCTCTGTGAGCGTTGTCGCGTCCGCTATGGTGAAGGGTACGTGAAGGATCTTCGCGAGCGTCTGGGCAAGGAGTGTCTTTCCCGACCCTGTGGGCCCGATGAGGAGGATGTTGCTTTTCTGGATCTCCACATCGTCGAACTGCGTCTTGGATTCGATCCTTTTGTAATGATTATAGACCGCAACCGAAAGGACCTTCTTTGCGTGCTCCTGTCCGATGACGAAATCATCGAGAAGCTTACTTATCTCGTGGGGTTTGGGGATTGCCGTCTTGATATAATCGAAACGTTCCTTTTTCGCCTCTTCCTGAATGATCTCGTTGCAGAGTTCGATGCATTCATCACATATGTAAACCATCGGTCCGGCTATAAGTTTCTTGACCTCGTCCTGACTCTTTCCGCAAAAAGAGCAGTTGAGCTTGATGGTCCTGCCGTTTGTCTTCTTGATCATGTTCTACAACCTCTTCTCAAGGATTTGATCTACTATACCATACTCGATGCCCTGCTGGGCGTCCATGAAATAGTCGCGTTCCGTGTCTCTGGCAACCTTTTCGAGGGGTTGGCCGGTGTGTGCGGCAAGTATGGCGTTGATAGCTTCCCGCATTCTTAAGATCTCCTTCGCCTGGATATCGATGTCGCTCGCCTGCCCCTGCGCCCCGCCGAGCGGCTGGTGGATAAGGATCCGTGAGTGAGGCAGGGCAAAACGCCTGCCTTTCTCCCCCCCCGCCAGGAGCACGGCTCCCATGCTTGCCGCCTGGCCGATACAGGTTGTCACGATGGGTGCCTTTACGTACTGCATCGTGTCGTAAATGGCAAGCCCGCTGGTGATAACGCCGCCGGGACTGTTGATATACAGATATATTTCCTTTGAAGGGTCTTCGGATTCAAGAAAAAGCAACTGGGCAATGATAATGTTCGCTACCATGTCGTCTATGCCGGTGCCGAGAAAGACGATGCGCTCCTTAAGGAGCCGCGAGTAGATATCGTACGCCCGCTCGCCCCGTCCGTCTTTCTCTATGACTATTGGTACAAGGCTCATTCCTTCTCCTTCGGTGCATCCTTTATCACGGCACTTGCAAGCACGAAATCGACCGCCTTCTCTTCAACGATGCTGTCCTTGAGCCCGTCCACAAGCCCGTATTGCTCGTAAATACCCTTGACCTCATTGTATGTTTTATTCGCGTCTTCTGCAATTGTTTTCAGACGATCTTCAACGTCCTTGTCGTCTGCCTCAATGCCTTCCTTACGCCCTATGCCGGAGAGAATGATCTCAACCTTGATCCGCTCTTCGGCCCGTTTTTCAAATTCACCGTGCATCTTCTCGGAAAGGGCCTTCATCTCCTCAGCGGAGAATTTGTCCGTCTGGTAGCGCGACTGTGCTTCCTCGATCATCCCATACACCCGCTTTTCCAGGAACCGTTTCGGAACGGGGATGTCCATGTCCTTGAGGAGCGCGTTCAAAGCCTTCTGGGTCAGTTCGCGCTTGCGAAAACCTTCCTTCTCCTTAAACAGCTCTTCCTTCACGCCCTTATGCATGACCTCGAGATTTTCGAAGCTCATATCCCTGGCAAATTCATCGTTGACCTCGGGAAGCACCTTCCGCTTGATCTCTTTCATGGTGACCTTGAAAAGGATCTTCTGCGAAGCGAGCTCTTTGTCGGGATAATCGTCGGGGAAGGTCACTTCCGCGTCCCTCTCCTCGTTCTGCTTCATGCCGATGACGGCATTTTCGAAGTCGGGCATCAGCATTCCGTTTCCGAGTTCCAGGGGATAACTGTCGGCGGCGATCTGCTTCAAGGCCTCGCCATCGCGGTAGCCCTGGTATTTGATGACGATAAAATCGCCCTTCTCAGCCGCGGCTTCTCCTTCCTTCGCCTCGAAACTGGCATGAAAGTTGCGCATGCTCTCGATGCGCTGTTCCACATCCGCATCGGAGATGACAATGGGCTCCGCCTCGATCTCTATGCCTTTGTACTGGGGCAGTTCGATCTCCGGGAGGATCTCGCATTCAAGGGTATAACCCTGTTTGTCGCCTTCCAGGAAATCGGCCATGGGCTCCATGACGGGCTCCACATTGGCTTCTTTCAATGCCTCGAACATGGTGTTCTGGAGCATCCTTTTCCTTGTTTCCTCTTCAATATAGTCCTTGTAATACTGGGTGATAACGGGTCTCGGGACCTTTCCCTGCCTGAACCCCTTGATCTTGGCGTTCTTTCTTATCTCATCATAGATCGATTCCCTTATCCCGGAAACCGTTTCCTCGGGAAGAAGAACTTCCACTTTTTTTCTCACTCTGTCGAGCGCTTCAACCTGAACTTTCATAAGACCTCCGACATGAAAAAGGGACTCTAAGTCCCTTGAAAACTGCCCTATTATAAACTGAAATTTCACAAATTAGCAATAAAAAGGCTGGTTATAGGGTGATGGCCAGCAGGCGAGAGGCAAGAACCTGGCGGGCCATACGAGACCCGCAGGGCCTGCAGAAGCAATTCCCGTGCTTCTATTCTGCCTCTTGCGCATCTGCCGGGATGGCCTGACAAATGAGGCGCTGGGGATCCACTTCCTCGCGCAGTATCTGAAGCTCTCCCACGGTGGGGGCGGCGGCCTCCACGGCCATCGAAGTGTCTATGGGAAAACCGGTGTTCTCCACGATCTTTTCTATGGTGACTCCCGGGAAATACTCGGTGAGATACATCTCCTTCGTTTCCTCGTGGAACTTCAGGACGCCGAGATTGGTAACAACAGCCAGTGCTCCTCCGCGCCTGAGACCGAGCTTCTTTCTCGAATCCCCTCCCTTATACCAGCCCACGCTGGTGAGATAGTCGAGCTTCTGGACGAATCTCCTTTTCTCATGCTGCATGAAGGTGATCACCCCCGATGCAAAGGTTGCGGCATCACAGGCGCCGCCGCTTCCGGAAAAACGGGTCTTCGGTTTGAAGTAGTCGCCTATGGACGTTGTGTTAAGGTTCCCGTAGCGGTCTATCTGGGCCGCGCCGAGAAAGGCTATGGTATGGAGCCTGCGGTGGCCCACGATGGAAAAGGCCTCAATGAGACCTGAATTGAGGGACGTGCCGCTCATGGCCCTCAAGTCGGCAACGGCCATGGGTATCTCATCCAGAGAGGGATCGATACCGCCAGTCTCAAAGAATATGACCGCCATGGGTGCGAAAATTCTCTTTGCAGCCGTGGCCGCCAGTATGGAAACACCTGTGCCCGCAAATACGATATCGCCGTTCTTTATGAAACGTCCCGCCGCCAGGGCCATCATTTCATTGTCGCTGTACTGGATCATGAGGTGACCTCCTTATTTCCTGTCGAGTCCCGGCGCGTAACCGATCACCGGATTCGCCTTGATCTTAAGGATCATCTCCATCCCCACCTTCATGAGATAATCCTCCCAGGAGTTGACGCCATAGACCCATTCATCGAGGTACTCCCTGAACAGGTTGTCGTCCCCGGCCATCCTGCGGTAGAGGTTAAGGTGTTTCGGGTCGTAATCGTAGAAATTGAAGCAGGCCGTCGGATGGGCACCGTAGGGGACCTTCACGATGGCATCTATAAAAAAGGGCGGCAACGAATTCTGGTCGGGGTCCATGCGTATGAAGGACCGCGGCACGATCTCTTCGCAGGTAACGATGACGGCGTCCGCGGCCTTGGCCTGCTCGATATCGGCAAATGTCAGGCCCTTGATACGGACGGTGCCGTCGTCCCCAACATACTGGGCATGGAGTATGGTCACGTCAGGGGTGAGTGCCGGCAGGAGAACCACTTCGTCCTCTTCTTCACTGAAGGGGTCGCGCATCTTCGAATACTTCTTGTTTGCGACCTTCTCCTCCCTCCTGATCTCGGGTGAAAAGCCTTCGTAGTTCATGAGGTCCGAACCGAGCCCTGATTTTGTGGGAATAAAGGGAATGCCGAGGGCCCCCGCGAGGAACCTCAGTGACATTTGATAGTTCGAGTAATCCTCGAACTGGATATCCGAACGCTGGACGGCCTTCTTGAACCTGACGCACGTCGGAGCGTAGCGTCCGTTGCCCCCGTAAGCGATCTCCAGTCTCTTTACACATCCCGCGCCTATGAGCACATCAAGGGCCTGCCCGTGAGAGTGGCAAACGAGATGAATGTCCTTTATCCTCTGGCGTACGATCTCGTAGGCAACCGCCATAGGGTTACGGGTTATGGTGAACCCCCCTATCGCGAGCTGGCAGCCATCCCCCACGAACCGTGCAACAGCCTCATTGAGACCCATCAGCCTGTCAGCGATCTGTGGATACCTGTTCATTCGTTCTCTCCTTTACGAATATTCGGCTCAAGATCATCTTTGATTCGGTGGATCAATATTCAGTTTTATATCGAATAGGTGCTGTGAACAACTCGCTAAGTGATTATAGCATATAACCTCGGGTAGACAAATCCCGAATTGCCGCAATAACGAAACTTTTTGCGACAGAAGACCGTTCCCTATTGCAGCGACAGCAGATAGGACCGGAGGTTCACTTTTGCCTTGCCGAGGCCCAGCTTGTTTCTGATGTGATGACGGTGCAGTCCGATGGCGCTTCGTGTCACTTTCATGATATCGGCGATCTGTTTCGTCGTCTTTCCCTCACGGATAAGCGTGGCTACCTGGATCTCCTTTGGCGTAAAGTGATATTGCTTGGAGGTTATCTTCTGGAGGAACGACGAAAACACGTTCTTTATGGTCGTCTCGATGATCTCGAGATAGGTCAGCTGTTCAATGTTGAGCTCTGTCACCTTAAGCTTCTCGACATAAGGAAGCACAAGCTCCTTCACGTTCGACTTGATCCGGTCTTCAAGGATCCTCTTGTCGTCTTCTCCGCGGGCAAGCAATGTCGTCAGGGCCTCATTCTTCTCCTCGAGACCGTGGATCTTCATCGCTGTCTCTTTGTCCATTTTTTTCGTTCCTGTTGCTCTGGGGGATTCGCTTGATTCTGTAGATTTCATGATGCTCACCTCTCGTGATGCATTAACAGGATGAAAGCCGAGGTCATGTTACGGCTATTCTCAAAGTCCTTATATAAATACAAGGTACGATACTTTGTCAAGAAAATCTTATTAAAAAACCGATAATCGAGTGAATCTCCCTCGTTACCGCATTTCACCGATGTCGACGTTAATCCTGGCGGCGATGATGACCCTTCCCGCCTGTAAAAAGCAGGGGATTTTATGGTATCATAGCTCGTCCCTTGAGGGGTGCCGGCACCATGATGATACGGGAAATAGTCACGAAGAATGCGCTCGCGAAAACGGGCATATCAGGGTACGATCGTTGTCTGAACCCTTATATCGGTTGCGGACACGGGTGCAAGTATTGTTATGCGACCTTCATGAAAAGATTTACCGGGCATCTCGAGCCGTGGGGCGATTTTGTCGACGTGAAGATCAATGTCGCCGATGCACTGCGCCGGCAACTGAGGCGCATCAAAGAAGGCACCCTTATTATAGGCACCGTGACAGACCCCTACCAGCCGCTGGAAGAAAAGTATTGCGTTACCCGGGACTGCCTGTCGGCCCTCGTCTCGTCGTCCCTGAAGGTGCACATACTGTCCCGCTCCCCGCTTGTCGTAAGGGACATCGACATCCTCAAACAACTGCCTGGCGTAGAGGTCGGTCTTTCGATAACAACAAACAACGAGGACGTGAAGAGGGTCTTCGAACCCCGGGCACCTTCCATCGTCGCCCGCGTCAATGCCCTGAAGGCCCTTCACGATGCGGGGCTCAAGACATACGTATTCGTTGGGCCCATGCTTCCCATGGAACCGGCGGTTCTCGCCGAGATGATCGGCGATGTCGCCGACGAGGTCCTCATCGACAGGTTGAACTATGCCGGCAAGGTCGCCGGCCTTCTTCGCTCCTCGGGGTTTGCCCCGCAGATGACGATGCCGCACTCACGGGCCGTTGCCCGGGTACTTCATGACATCCTGACGGAAAAGGGCGTCCCCGTTTCGATCCTCTTCTCGTGAGATCTCAGCATGCGCCCGTCTCTCGCCGGCACGCGCCTCCCCGGTGGACATTTGAAGGCTATTTCAGTGAAAGAAGATAGGAAGGGAACCCTGAAACCCTGGAACAGCCCCTAGGATTGCCTGTTGCGGTAATCCCCGTAGCGGAATCGTTTTACGATCTCTACCCCGCCGCCCTTTCTCAGGACCGATATGTCGGGAAGACCGATGCCATTGAAGGTGGTGCTTTTTACGATGCTGTAGAGGGCCATGTCGGTAAGAACGAGCCTTGTCCCGCGCTCGAGGGGCCCATCAAAGGAGTAGTCCCCGATAACATCCCCCGCCAGGCAGCTTGGCCCGGCCAGACGGTACGTATGCCTCTTCGCTCCCCCTTCGGCGGAGCCCATCACGTGCGGTCTGTAAGGCATAAGAAGAACATCGGGCATGTGCGTTTCGGCGGATGTGTCGAGTATGGCGATCTCCATCTCATTCCTTACGACATCGACAACGGCGGAGACAAGAACTCCGGCATGGTAGACGCTGGCTTCGCCGGGCTCAAGATAGACCTGCACCCCGTATTTACTCTTGAAATTGTCAATGAGGTCTATCAGGCGTTCGAGGTCGTAGTCATCCCGCGTTATGTGATGGCCCCCACCGAAATTCACCCATTTCAGACCCCTCAGGTACGGTGCGTAGAGCCTCTCGAAGGACCTCAGGACCCTCTGAAGGACATCCGAATTCTGCTCACACATCGCGTGAAAATGCAGCCCCCTCACACATCCCGCAAAACCGGGGAAGTCGCGTTCGAACTCGTCGTGGACTATTCCCAACCTCGAGCAGGGGGCACAGGGATTGTACATCAAGGACTCCACCTCGGCGTGTCCGGGGTTGACCCGAAGACCCACTTCGCGTCCAAGGCGACGCGCCATGGCGCCGTACCTGCCGAGCTGATGAAAGGAATTGAAAATGACGAAATCTGAATACCTGAGCACGGCCCGAATGTCCTTTTCGCCATAGGCCGCACCGAAGGTATGGACCTCCTTCCCGAACTCTTCCCGCCCCAGCCTCGCCTCGTTGGCGCCGCTTGCACACACCCCATCAAGATACGGGGTCATCACCCCGAAGGTGGCAAAGGACGCATATGCCTTCAAGGCGTGGAGTATCCGGCAGCCCGTCCTGTCCTTCACATACCTCAGGACGCGCATGTTCTCCTCGACAAGGCTCTCATCAATGAGGTATGCCGGGGTGCGGGCAACGCCGGCTGCAACACCTGGGATCCTTTCCTCCGCCTCCCGGAACACCCTCTTCCGGGACTTCCTGATGAGATGTGTCAGTGTCTTCAACCCCGCCTTATCGAGGGACTTGAGGATCTTCCGCCTATCACCGTCATTCAGGGCATGGTACATCGGGGCGGCACGGGTATCCCTTGCAGCCACGGTCCGCAGGGTTTCGTCGATCTTCAGTTCAGCGCCCATATGTGCATCATGGCCCTTCCGGCAATGGAGCGTGCTCGACAACCTGCCAGGGAAGGCCGTATGTGCCGAGGGCCTCCATGAACGGGTCGGGGTCGAACTGTTCCATATTGAACACACCTGTCCCCTGCCAGGCCCCGGTGAGTACCATCATCGCCCCGATCATTGCGGGTACGCCCGTTGTGTAGGCGATCGCCTGCGTACCTGTCTCCCTGAATGCCTCTTCATGATCGCACACGTTGTAGATGTACCGGGTGATGGCCTCTCCGCCCTTGATACCCGTCATGACATTGCCGATGACGGTCTTTCCCGTGTATTTCGTTCCCAGGGAGACCGGTTCGGGAAGAAGGGCCTTGAGGAATCTTATGGGAACGACCGCCTGCCCCTCGTAATCAACCTCGTCTATTCTCGTCATGCCCACATTCCTCAAGACCTTGAGGTGGGTCAGGTAGTTCTCGGAAAAAGTCATCCAGAATCTGGCCTTCTTCAGTCCTTTCACGTTACGGACGAGAGATTCCAGCTCCTCATGATAAAGGAGATAGCTCTCCTTCACTCCCGCTACGGGATAGTCGAAACTGAAATGAACGCCGTCCTCATCTATTATTGCGGGCGTTTCAATCCATTCTCCCTCTCTCCAGTGACGCACCACCTGCGTTACCTCGCGGATGTTGATCTCGGGATTGAAGTTCGTGGCGAACACGTGGCCGTGGGTCCCGGCATTGCAGTCGAGTATGTCCAGGTAATGTATCTCGTCGAAAAGATGCTTCCCGGCGTAAGCGGTAAAGACATTCGTCACTCCGGGATCGAACCCTGAACCGAGAAGGGCCATGATCCCTTTCTGCCGGAACCGGTCATGATATGCCCATTGCCAGCTGTACTCGAAATGCGCCTCGTCGAGGGGTTCATAATTGGCCGTGTCTATGTAATGTACCCCGGCCTCAAGACAGGCATCCATGATGTGCAGGTCCTGGTAAGGCAGGGCCAGGTTGAGAACAGCATCCGGCCTGAACGACCCTATGAGGGTGACGAGTTCCCGGACATTGTCGGCATCCACGCGGGCCGTCCGGATATCCCTGCCGTATCTCTTCCTGATGTCGTCCCTTATGGCATCGCATTTGGAGAGGGTTCTGCTGGCGACAAGGATCTCCTGAAAGACCCCGGGAAGCTGCGCGCATTTGTGGGCAGCTACCGTGGCAACGCCTCCCGCCCCTATTATCATGATCCTTCCGTGGTTGTTCGTATTCATAGGTCACTCTCCCGAAAAACGAATTAAATGCGGCTTATTTGGTGGGGGAATTCAAGAGCATGACGATCTCCCTGGCGACCTTGGAGGCGCAGATGGAAGAGACAAAGCTGGTGTCATAATCGGGCGCGAGTTCCACCACATCAGCGCCTATGATGTCCATTCCCCTGAGAACATGCAGATAATCCATAACTTCTTTGAACATGAGCCCTCCAGGCTCCGGAGTGGTAACACCGGGCACCAGGGAGGGGTCGAAAACGTCCATATCGAAGCTCACGTAGACCGGCGTTCTCCTGTCGAGACGCTGCTCCAGCATCGCCAGCGATGTCACGGCGGAGAGTTCCTTGAACTCCTGCCTCGTCCCCGACCGTATGCCTATCTGATGCATCTGCGTTACACCGAGTTCCCTGACGAGGTTCATTACCGTGGCATGCGAGAGCCTTTCGCCCTCATATTCGTCCCTGAGGTCGCAGTGGGCATCGAAATGGACGAGCTGAAACAGGGGAAAGGACTTCTTCATGGCCTTCAGAATGGGATACGTCACAAGGTGCTCTCCGCCGAAAAGCAAGGGTCTGCAGCCACTTGCCGCCATCCGTGCCACGGCTTCCTCGATGATGTCAAGGGATTCCAGGAGGTTTCCCGGGGGAAGCTCAAGGTCGCCTGCATCGGCAAAATCGATCTCGCTGAGATCCAGGTCAAGGTAGGGACTGTACGTCTCCAGGGTCCATGACGCCCTTCTCAGGCTCTCGGGGCCGAATTTGGACCCGTTCCGAAAAGACGACGTGATATCCAGCGGACAGCCGAGCAATGTAATGCCTGATGGCCCTTCGTTGGGTCTGGAACACATATACTGGTTGTGAAAAACACCTTTCATCAAAATAGCCTCTGGGAGTTTTCGGTTACACGAATGCTGCTGTTGTCGACGTCCCGATTAGAGGATGACCTTGCTAGTCCCACAGTACCACACCGGCGAAAACCGCGCCGATGGCAACGACCTTATGCGTGGCCGATATGGCCATTATCTCTTTGATCGGCCGCTTGCGGACTTCCATCCCCTTCTCGGCCATCTTCTTGACCTGCTCCACTACGACCCGTTCTTCGGCCCTGGCCGAATACTCCATGATAAGGCCTGCAAGGTTCGGGTCTTCCGGTATTCCTATCGCCACGGCGGCTGAAATGACTTCTCCCGGAACGTCGCTCGTAAGGGAGGCATAGGCGACGGGCACGAGAGCCCCCTGGGGGAGAGCGGCCGGGCGAGGCTTCATCTCCTCGCAGCGGGGAGGCAGGATACTACTCATTCTCACCAGGTTCGTATCGCCCACACCCGAGGCCAGAAGGGCCCCGTCAAATGCGTTCAGCAACGAAAAACCGTTGGACGAACCACTGACAAGAAAAAACTTCGCAGGCGTTTTGACAATCAATTCAACCACCTCCCAAATGGATTAAGCCCCGGCAGTTCATGGGTTCCTCATTTGCCGGCCAACCTCGGCCGTTCTATAACAGAATGGGCGAAATAAACCTCGCCCTCGTCTTATTCTCTCTCGATGACCTCTCTTCCCTTATTGGCATCCCCACGGGGGATATCTAAAAATTAGGGGGAGAAGATACCCACAACAAGACTGCCATTGCTCTTCGTCTGTTTATAATGTAATGCTTCCTGGTCGCCTTATAATAGAAGCACTCGCCTTTCTTCAATTTCTGCGGTTTTCCACCCAGCACGAGGTCAACACTGCCGGAAAGGACAAACCCGAACTCCTCACCCTCATGGGGTTCCTCCTCCGGAGTCTTCTCGCCCATGCCAAGCTCGAGAAGCGCCGGATCCAGGAGCCGGTTCTGCGCCGCCGGTACAAGTATCTGAAAACCCTTTACGCCATTGATCTCAAGATCAACCCTGTCTTTGAGCTTAAAAACGATCTTTTCATCGAAAGCGCCGTTAAAAAAATTCGAGGGCTTTTCATCGAGAGCATCCAGTATGCCGATCAGGCTCTCGACGGATAGAGATGTAAGGTTCCGCTCTATCTGGGAGATAAAACCCTTCGTCAACCCCGCCCGGGTCGCCAATTCCTCCTGGGTGAGATTCTTGGCCTGTCTCAGAACCTTGATCCTCTCCCCAATGCTCACTTCGCCCGATTTAGCCATAACAGTATACGCCCACTAAAAGTTTACAGTAGTAAACTAAATTATTATTTTTCTTGTCAAGGTAATTTTTATTTAACTTTCAGGTTCACTATGCTAAACTGTGCATACTAGGCATATTATGCAAGGAAAACAGGCCCTTAGAGCATTTTTTCGGGAAGAGGATATTTCTCATATCTTCCAATTACCCGGTTTACATACACTTGCCCTCAATGCGGAGCTTTTTTGCGATGAAAACATCAAAACGATAACTGCGCGTCATGAAACAAATCTTGCTTTCATGGCCGACGGGTATGCCAGGGTCTCGGGCAAACCGGCCGTTATTGTCATAACACCCGGGCCCGGCCTCGGCAATATTGTGTCGGGCTGCATGGAAGCTTATTCCGACGATGTTCCGCTTTTCATCATCCATATCGACACGGACAGAAAGGATATCGGAAAAGGCATCCTTCACGAACTGAAGGCGCCGGAGGACATATTCAGGCACTTCATCAAGGCCTCCTTCAGAGTCGATGGGCCCCCGGCCCTCAGGTCATCACTGGAAGACGCCCTGAGAACCTGCTCAACGGGTCGCAAGGGGCCCGTTCTCGTGTCTATCCCCTTCGGTCTTCTCGATAAAGAGATCCCCGCATCAGACCGAAAAACCCAACCGCCCCCGGGAGAGCCTGCGGATTCCGGCAGGACACAAGCCTTTGTCGCGGGCCTGGAGCGTATCCTTGAAGGCAAGCGCAGGCCTGTCCTTTTGGGCGGCAAGGCGCTCATGAATCCTCGGGCAGGAGGTCTTGTGGATGAGATCTGCGGTCGGGGGATACCTTTTTTGACCTCAACGGGAGGAAAGGGGATAACAAGCGACCGAAACCCCTTCTCCTTCGGGAATATGATGGCAAAGGGCGTCTCCCGCGATATCCTCGCATCGGCAGACGTTGTCATCGCCGCCGGCACAAGGCTGCGGGACGTGGACGCAAAGCGCAGGGGCGTCAAGATCGATGAACTGGTGCATATCGATGTCGATGACCGGTGGATCGGAAGGAACTACCCCACCGTGCTTCATTGCGCGGGAGACGTCGACGGGGCGCTGGAAGGGTTCGCCCGGATCGTCCGGGAGAAAACGTTTTCCTGGGACATCGCGGGCCTGAGGAAGAGACGGGATTCGGAAATGGGCGAACTGAGCACATCGCCAGGCGGCTATGCCCTTATCGAACTGTTGCGCAATGCCGTGCCCGAAGATGCCATAATCGCCTGCGACCTCAATATGCCTTCCTACTGGGCGGAGTATTATCTGCCCGTTTACTTCCAGCGAAGCTTCATTATGCCCAGGGGAATATCACCCATATTTTATTCCCTCGCGGCGGCCCTGGGAGCAAAGACTGCCCGACCCGACCTTCCCTGCCTGGCCCTGTGCGGCGACGGGGGCGGGCTTCCGCAGATGGCCGAGCTGGCGACCATCATGAAATACACCATACCCATCACCATTTTCGTCCATAACAACAACAGCTATTCCATCCTTGAGGATGCAATGCAGAGCCGGCATCACATCAGCGGCTCCATGGAACTCTACAACCCCGACTTCGTGAAACTCGCCCGTGCCTTCGGCATCAAGGCCAGGAGAACGCGCACCCTCCGGGGCCTCAGGGAGATCTTTTCCCGCGATGTGCACTGGGACGAGCCCTTTCTCGTCGAATTTACCGACAATGTCTCATCCCCGCCATGGAATCAATAGACACCATCGCGCCGACTATTTTGTTTCATGCCTCCACAGGGGGCTGCCCGCATATGGGACACAGGGGGTTCCTCTCCACAAGGATGTTCTGGAACGTCATGCTCATGCCGGAAAAGTACAGAAGTGTACCTGCAAGCGACGGGCGGTCTCCCAGAAGGATCTTGATGGCCTCCAGCGCCTGTATCGACCCTATGAGGGCCGGCACGGGACCCACCACCCCTTTTGCCTTTTCCTCCTCGGAAATATGGGAAAACAGGCACTCAAAGCAGGGGGTTTCGCCGGAGATAAAGGTGGATGCCATTCCCGAAAAGGCCTCCACGCCCCCGTATATGAGGGGTATCCGGCTTCGGACGGTCGCAAGGTTGAGGATCCTTCGCGTCCTTATGTTGTCGAGCGCATCGATGATCACCTGACAATCACCGATCACCTCAAAGATGTTGCCCTCATTGATGTCCGCTTGCAGCGCCTCCACCCGGCAATTGGGATTAAGCCTCTCCAGTTTGTCGAGGGCAGAGAGGACCTTCGGCTCTCCCAGATCCCCGGTAAAGTGGAGTATCTGCCTGTTCAGGTTCGAGAGCTCCACCCTGTCGCGGTCGACGAGCCTGATGCATCCCACGCCGGCAGCGGCAAGGTAATATGCCGAAACGGACCCCAACCCCCCCGCACCGGCGATGCACACCTTTGACTTCTTGAGACGTTCCTGCCCCTCGAGCCCGATGGCGGGGATCATCATCTGCCGGGAATAGCGCTGGATCTCCTCGGCCGAAAAATGAATGGCCTGCCCGTCCCTTTTCTTTCCCTCCGTCATTCCCTATCCGTCTCCTTTCAACATGATCCTGTATTTTTTAATGAAATGGTCCGGGCCGTAGGAAAGCTTGGCGTCCCTGAGCCCCTGTATCCCGAGGTCCTGTTCCCGATTGATGAACCTGAAATTCCGCCATCGCCTGGCGCAGAACTGCTGATTGATAAGCTGGTAGAGACCGGGTATCTCGGGATCGGCCTTTTCTATGTGGATCACCGTCATGTCATCTCCCATCGACTCGCCAAGTGTAAAGCCCCGGACCTCCGCGTCCACGATAATAACAGCCCCCGCCGTATCCAGGGCACGATAGTTCATGAGGATCTCTTTTGTTGCGTCCCATTCCCCCTGCAGGTTGAGATCCTCCTCACACCGCCTCAGAAGGCACCATTTTTCCTGAAGCGCGAGGCATGCGTCAATGTGCCGGTCGTCGAGGTCTTCATACGTATAAGATCCGCAAGCGCGATGAAACTGGTTGATATGGTTGCGTTTCGTCCTGTACCTGCTGCCAGCCAGATCTATGAGGTCCTGCGCCAGGTAAACATAATCAAAATGTTCCCGTCTTTCCTCCACCACGAATCCCGACATGTCCGACAACTCAACGGCAAGCCTCTCGTCGGCGCGCTCAATGCAGGGCTCTGCCTCGCCCATGTTCTCCTTGAGCCATTCCAGAATGAGCCTGACGATATCCGCACGCCCCGGCGGCCCAACGGGCCCCATGGCAAACCTTGGGCACACGTCCTCCTTGCCGATGATACACAGCCAGTCTTTGTGGACCGACCATTGCAGGTCGAAATGTTTTCTCCATATGAAAAGGTTCGTAAAGGTGAGTTCCGACGTTACGGGCCGATACCCCTGTAAGATGTCAGTGACAGCCTGCCTGTCCCCAAGCTCGATGGGCTTGAATACAGGAAACCGAGGGACAGTCCGCATGCCTCTATTCAAGCCGAATTACCCCGGTTTGTCAAGAAGAGGGATGGAAGACAATAACGAATTCCTCGGTTTGGTCATTGAGATTTGGTCATTGGTCATTCTCCTTTCATTGTGTTACAATGACCCGCATGGACAGCAAGGATCTCGCCATTGGATTGGACGTCAATAAGATCCGACACATTACCGATTCCCTCTCGATGTATCTGCAGGGCAAGGAAAAACCCCTCGGGCTGTCGCTTATCTCCTTCTTCTCCCGTGGCCATCTGCTCATAGAAGACCTGCCCGGCCTGGGAAAGACGACTCTCGCCATCGGGATCGCGAAATCCCTGGGGCTCACATTCGGCCGGATCCAGTGCACCAGCGACCTTCTGCCCACGGACATCACCGGTCTGTCGATATACAACAAGACGTCGGGAGATTTTGAGTTCCATCCCGGGCCCATCTTCAACAACATCGTCCTCTGCGACGAGATCAACCGTGCAACCCCGAAAACACAGAGCGCCCTCCTCGAAGCCATGGAGGAAAAGCAGGTCACCATCGAAGGCAAGACGTACAAACTCCCCCGGCTTTTCTGCGTCATAGCGACACAAAACCCGGCGGAGCAGTTCGGGACCTTCCCTCTTCCCGAATCACAGCTCGACCGCTTCATGATGAAGATAAGCATCGGTTATCCCTCGCGGCAGGCCGAGAAGGAGATCCTCAAGATCGGCAGCAAAAGGGAAAACATATACGATATCGAGCCCGTCGTCAGCCAGGACGAGGTGTCGCGCATTCAGGAAGAGATATCCCGCAGCATCCACGTCTCCGACAAGATCCTCGAATATACCCTTTCAATCATACAGGAAACGAGAACGAGCGAATACCTCTCGGCCGGACTCTCGACGAGAGGAGCGCTTACCATCGTCAATACCGCAAGGACCAACGCCTTCTTCCGTGACAGGAGCTTCGTTATACCCGAGGATATCAGGGACCTCGTGGAATACACCATTCCTCACCGGGTCATCTTCAGGGAGGAATACGAGAACCTCAATAGAAGGGAGATTATACGATCAATCGTAGACGCGGTTCCCACACCCCTGTAATAAAAATATCCAAGGCGGGTTTCACATACATAGCGCTTACCATCTTTCTCGGCATCGCGGCGGCAAACACCAATAACAATCTCGTCTTTCTCGTCGTTTCGGCACTTCTGAGCTTCATGAGCATTTCAGGGGTCTTCGGGAAGACGAACCTGTCAAAGCTGGACCTGTCCATCGAGTTCCCGCAGGAGGTGTACGCGGGAAGCCAGGTCCCCGTCAAGATAACAATCCACAACCGCCGCAGATTCCTGCCTGCCTTCCTCATCGGCCTTAATGCCGAAAGGATCTCGGCGCTTCTGCCCTTCACCCCGAGCAAAGGCGCCTCATCGCTTTACGCCAGTGTGACCTTTCACGAACGGGGTCTTCATACCATCGAAGACCCCCACGTGTACTCTGTATATCCCTTCAATTTCTTCACGCGGTTCAAGAAATTGCACCGGCGGTACACAATAACTGTTCTCCCGAAATTGAAGGCATGCGACCTGACTAGCCTCTACCGAAAGGAGCGACAATCAAGGGGAGAAAAGATGTCCGAAAAGATAGGCTACGATTCGGATATCGTTTCCATCAGGGAATATGTTCGAGGCGACCCCATCAAGTACATCCATTGGAAAGCGACGGCCAAAACGGGCAAGCTCAAAACAAAGGAGCATTCGTCGCTGTCGTACCGGCCCATTATTATCGAATTCGACAAGGTCCTCATCGGGGACATCGAAGAGCGCATATCCTGCGTCGCCTATACGATCGTTCAGCTCCTGAAGAGCAACGTGCCCGTGGGCCTTAAGATAAACGATCACCTCTACCCCCCCGACGTGACGGGGACACACAGGATGAATATGCTGAGGGAGCTGGCGGTGTATGAAAAAGACCGGTGATGGGTGACAGGTTATGGGTTATAGAAAAAGACGCGGAGTCCCTGAAGACCAATGATAGGAATCAGTTTTACGCAACTGAAAGTGCGGACCGTTGTCGACGTCTTCACCTACCTTACCGGGGTGCTTTGCATCGTCGCCGTGTCGGGTCATATTGCGTTTTCCTATCCCCTTGTCCTTCTCGCGGCCATGGGCCTCTCGGCCTATCTCGAATTCAGGAAGATCTTCATTCCCCGATGGCTTCTGACGGTTTTATCGGTGGCGGTCATCCTGTACTTTTTCCTGCGCATCGATGTGCAGGACCTGATAGGACAGATCATGGAAGCCCTTTTTGTCCTCATGGGGATAAAGTTCCTGGAGCGCAAGGAGGTCCGCGATTTCATGCAGATATACGCACTGGCCCTCTTCGTCCTCGCCGGTCTGGGCCTCATGACCCTCGGGATGGCCTTTGTCGCCTATCTTCTTGTCTTCTTCATCCTCCTCTCCCTGTCGCTCATCTTCCTCACCTTCTATTCCCAGGACCCCGGCCTGGAACTCACGAACAGCACCGTGAGGACGATGATCGCCAGGTGCCTCTGGATACCTCTTCTGGCCATTCCCCTCTCCGCTGTGATGTTCGTCGTACTCCCGCGCACCAGCTACCCCATCCTCACCTTTCTCAACAGACCCGACAAGGCCCGGGTCGGGTTCACGGACAATGTCAGGCTCGGACAGGTCTCCGATATCCAGGAAGATGAGAGGATCATCTTCAGGGCCACCATGGAGCGGATCGACGAGTCCTCGCTTTACTGGAGGGGCATCACCCTCGACCATTTCGACGGAACCTCGTGGAAAGGCACCCGCAAGGGCCCCTATATCCCGACAAAGACCCGGGGGCCCGTCGGGAGGATGATAAGCCAGACGATCTATCTCGAGCCGTATGGGAACTCTTACCTTTTCGCCCTCGATAAACCCGTCCATGTCGGTCTTAGAAGGGTCAGAAAGAATGATGATCTTACATTCACCATGCCGGGCTTTATAGAAAGGCGGGTCCGCTATACCAGCCTGTCAACCATCTCCAATGTCATACCCGAGGAGACCGTCGATCTGAAGACCTACCTCCAGCTTCCGGCAAACCTTTCGCCGCTCGTCATATCCCTCGCCAAAGGGCTTGCTGTCAGGGGCGACAAGGAAGCCACGGCGAAACGGGTTCTCGGCCATTTCAGCCCCGACAGGTTCAGGTACTCCCTCAAGGGCCTCCCCGTGTCAAAGAACCCCCTGGAGACCTTTCTTTTCGATTCCCCCACGGGCAATTGTGAATATTTCGCATCGGCAATGGCCGTCCTCCTGCGTATAAATGATATCCCCTCGCGCCTTGTCGGAGGGTACCGCGGCGGCTACTACAATGAGATGGGAAACTACTACCTCGTTCCCCAGAAACATGCCCATGTATGGGTTGAAGCCCATATCGCCGGCAGGGGGTGGGTCCGCTTCGACCCCACACCCGCAGGGGAGGAGTTGTCATCCACCTCCGGCATGGGGGTCTTCCTTCAGCTCCGGATGTTCCTGGACACGGTCAATTACTACTGGTACGGAATAGTGCTCACCTACAATCTCGAGAGGCAGGTCTCCATCACGAGAAGCATCATGTCGGGACTGAGAAAGCCATCTCTCTCCTTTCCCCCTTTCACGAGGAAAGCTCTGCGATACTCGTCGTTCATCCTGGCCGGCATCGGTCTCATGGTCCTCGCATGGTTTCTCGTCACCTTGATGAAGCAGCGGGAAATGGCGGTGCTCGACCGTTTTCTGAAGAAGCTCAAGGGGGCAGGGTATGAAAAGAAGACATCGGAAGGTCTCGAAGAATTCGTCTCGCGAATCGCCGATGACGATCTCAGGACACAGTGCCTGGAATTTGTCCGGGAATTCGAGAAGATCTATTACGAGGACAGGCGATTTACGGCGGACGACCTGAAAAGATTGGACCGTCTCGCCGGGCGCATCGATGTAAAGGTGAAGAACTCAGACACAGCCGCCGCTGCCGGGTAACACCCTGGTCGGCGAAGAGACGCACGCTTCCGCGCATCCCTTCGACTATGCTCTGTTTTTCTGATATACTCGAATGCATGCTGGACCGGGCCCGCGAAATAAACCTTCTCTGGGAACCTGTTTATCCCTATCTTGCACGTCATATCGCCGACGTGTATGGCCGCAGCGATGGAGCGGTGCTTGAAGTCGGGCCTTTTTGCGGTGCTATCTATGACCTCGTCAGGCAGCGGACAGGCAGTTCCTTCTGCATTGCCTCTTTTCCCTCCGGCATGGAAGCGTTCTATACCGAAGAACTGGGGAAAAGAGACATGGAGAAGTTGGTCCGCGTCCTCCCGACAACCCCGGAACTTGCCGGCATCGGGGACAACACCGTTGACCTTCTCATCTTCAGAGGGGCCTTGTTCTTCCCAACACTCTTCACGATCGACCACCAGGCAATCCTCCGCGTCCTGAGATTCGGCGGGACGGCCTTCGCAGGCGGCGGTTTCGGCAAATACACACCCCCTTCGGTCATCCGCCCACTGGCGAACCGCTCGCGGGAACTCAACTATCTCCTGGGAAAGAAGGAAGTCACCGTCGATGAGATACAGAAAGACCTTGAAACAAAAAGCATGACCGGAAGCGTTGAGATAATTACCGAGGGGGGATTGTGGATAGTCATGAAAAAACAGATCCGGTTATCCGACACCTGTGAGTGACCTTCACCCTCCCGCCAGGGGATCCATATAAGCTTCCACGCGGACCGTGTCACCTTCGGTTACCTCTCTCTTGAGCCCTTCGGAAAATGAGAAATGGCTTTGCCCGTTGAGGTACAGGTGATGCAGGTCGTCGCCCATCTCTCCCTTCTCCAGGAACCTCAGGTAGGGATACCTTTCGGAAAGCCTGCCGAGAACGTCCTTCAACGTATTCTCGTCTTCCCCCAACTCGACTTCCAGTGGAGGCTCAAAAACATTCTTTATCCTCAGGTTGGAATCGACCTTGACCTTGATCTTCATTTTCGCACCTCCAACCTGCATAGTATAAGACAATGAAAAGTAAAGGTCAAAGATACATTAAGGCATCTTTTTCGCTGCCTCCGCCACCGCTTCGACGATCTTCTTGTAGCCTGTGCAGCGGCAGATGTTGGAGGAGATCGTTGTGACGATCTCTTTCTTTGTCGGCTTCCTGTTCCTGTCGAGGAGGGCCTTTGCGGTCATTATCATTCCGGAGGTGCAGAAACCGCACTGTACCGCCCCTTTCTCCATGAAGGCCTCCTGCAGCGGGTGGAGGTTTCCGTCCTTTCTCAGCCCTTCCACCGTCGTGATATCCGCCCCTTCCACCTCAGGGGTCAGGACGAGGCATGACCTCAGGGGTATCCCGTTGACTATGACCGTGCAGGCCCCGCAGGAACCCATGCCGCAGGCATCCTTTGCGCCCGTAAGAGAGAGCCGTTCGCGAAGGGTTTCCAGAAGGGTCTCGTAGGGTCTTACCTCGAAGGTGACCGATTCATCATTTATCGTGAAATTGACTTTCGTGGTCTTCATCGTTTACCCCCCTCGAGAGCTCTTTTGACGGCCCGCTTTAAGAGGACACCCACCATTTTCTTCCGGTAAGGAGCCGAGACCGTAGCATTCGGCACCGGCTTCGCATCAGCCGACGCCTTTTCGGCCAATTCCCGGATGGAGGCCGCATCAGTGATATCCTTGAGGACATACAGCCGGGGGGCAGCACCCACGCCTCCCACACAAACCCTGGCCCTTGTGGCGATCACCGAAACGGCAACACCGACGAGGGGATAATCCATGGATTCCCGGACCCGCAATTTCTCATAGGCGCCCCTGGTCTTCTTCATGGGGATAAGTATGTGTGTCAGGATCTCGCCATCCTCAAGGGCAAAAGGCATCCTGCCGTCGCCAGTGAACAGGTTTTCAAGTTTCACCGTGCGGTCACCGCCTGGGCCAACGAGCTTCACCTGAGCCGAAAGGGTGATCAGGGATGAGGCGTTGTCGCTGCAATAATTCGCAAAACACATCTTCGCTCCCTTGACGACATTGCACTCCCTGCCTCCCGTCTTGACGCAGAAGCCTCTTGCCGTGCGCCATTCGAGAGACTGGTTGTGTTCCAGGCACCGTGTGTCCTGAAGAATATTCCCGCCCAGGGTGCCGCGCATCTGGAGTGTTTCGCAGGCCGTGGCCTCCAGCGATTCATGGAGCGCAGGAAAATACCCCGCCGTCAGGGGGTTGTTCTTAAGGTCGAAGAGTGTAACGCCGGCACCCACCGAGAGCGATCCGCCGCGGGAGGAAACAGCCTTGAGGTCCTCAATTCCTTTTATGTCGATAACTGCCCTCGGCGTCAACAACCTGAGCTTGATGAGCGGTATCAGGTCCGTTCCGCCTGCAAGGTAACGCGCCTTTCCTTTCTGTTTCTTGTAGAGGGCGACCGCGTCGGCCACGCTCCGAGCTTTCTTGTATTCAAACTGTGGCAGGATCATTTCTTCACCCCCTTGTGACCTTCCAGCATCTTCATTACTCTGTCAGGTGTCAACGGCAATTCACTGAACAGTTCCCCCGTGGCATTTGCTACGGCGCAGGCAACCGCGCTATACGCGTTCATGCGCACTGTAAGACCCCCTTCCTTCGCTCCAAAAGGCCCCGCGGGATCCTGTGAGCTTACGATGATGGTGTCGATATCGGGCATGTCGCAGGCCAGGGGGACCTTATATTCGAGAAGGTTCGGATTGAGAAGGTGCCCCTTGTCCCAGAGATTTTCCTCGGTGATGGCCGCCACACCCGCCTGCTGGATGGAACCCTCCATCTGGCCCTCGACGGCCATGGGGTTTATGGCCCGCCCGCAGTCGTGGGCGGAGGTGAAGCGGGGCATGGTGATCTTGCCCGTGTCCCCGTCGATCTTTACCTCGGCGACGGAGGTACCAAAGGAAAAAGTTCCCGCCATCTGTCCCCAGGGCCTTGTCACCCACTCCCTCTCAAAATCGATGTTCGGAAAGAAGGAACCCGTTGCAACGATGGGCTCTCCCCTGAAGAAGGCCTCGCGAACCACCCATGATATGGGCATCTTCTTATCGGGGTCCTTTACCGAATAGGCGGCACCGTCCTTAAGGCCGATGTCGGCTTCCTTTAGCTTGAGTTTTTCGGCCGCTATGGCGACGATCCGTTTGCGCGCGTTCTCACAGGCAACCCTTACGGCATTGGCCCCCACGAATGCGGCGGCCTGTGAATAGGCACCCGGGTCAAGGTTGGTCACCTCCGTATCGGCGTTCACGAGATTGATGTCTTTCATGGGCACCCCAAGGACCTCAGATGCGACCTGGATCACCATCGATTCATTTCCCTGGCCATTGTCAACAAGTCCCGTCACCAGTGTTACCTGACCATCATCATTGATCTTGACGTAACATGACGAACCCGACCGAAACCCCATGGGAAAACCGCACATAATGGCGACGCATCCCATACCTACGCCCTTGAGCTTCGACGGTTTCGCCCATCTCTTCTTGAAATTGGTCTTCTCCGAGGCGGCCATTATCGTTTCCTTCAGGCCGCAGCTCGTGATCTTCGACTTCGTCGCCGTCACCTCGCCGGGTCTCAGGCCGTTCCTGAGCCGCACATCCACCGGGTCGATGCCGAGTTCCTTCGCCATGATGTCCATCTGCGCTTCGTTCCCGGCCAGAAAGGCCCTTCCGTGGCAGCCGTACATACCGCGGATACCTTTGTTCGTGAACACTCTGTAACCGTTGTACCGGACGTTCGGGAAACGGTAGCACTCTTCATAGACGTAAAAAGGTATGGACGTGGCAATGGGCCCCGTCGAACTGTAGGCTCCGCCGTCATATATGACCTTGTAATCCTTGGCAAGGATCGTGCCGTCCTTCTTCATTCCCGTTTTCACGGTGGCAATGATGTCGTGGACCTGTCTCGAACTCGTGGCGTTCTCTTCACGGGAGAGAATAAGCTTGACCGGCCGGCCGGATTTAATGGCCAGAAGCGATGCGACGAGATCACCTGGCGCCACCTCTGAACGTCCTCCGAACGCGCCTCCGGAATTGATGTGACGGATGCGGACCCGGTTGAGGGGCAATTTGAGCATATTCGACAGAGCTTTCGCACGAACATGCGGCCCGGCGTTCGGCATATAGAGATCGAGATATCCGTTCATGAAAGATGCGACGACGGCGTAGGGCTCCATCATCGCATAGGCCTCACCGGCCGCCTTGAAGGTGTCTTCCCTGACAAGAAAGGCCTTATCCATGGCCTTGTCCACCTCGCCGACGTCTATATGGATATGGATATTGATATTGTTCTTGTGCTCTTCATGGATCTGCGGCGCGCCGTCCTTCATCGATTCGAAGGGATCAAAGACGGCAGGCAGAGGTTCATAGTCGACCTTTATATACGAGAGTGCCTCCATCGCCGTCTCCTCGTCGACGGCAGCCACCGCGGCGACATCCTCACCGATGTATCGCACCTTGTCGGTGTGGAGCATGGCATGGTCCTGAGTGTACCGGAAGACACCCCATTTGACCCCGTAGGAATCGAAACCGCTGACGGCAGCCTTTACACCCGGCACCTTCAAGGCCCTGCTGACGTCGATCCCGAGTATCTTCGCATGTGGGTAAGGGCTCCTTAAAACCTTTGCCACAAGCATGTTGGGGAACTTGAGGTCGGCCGTGTAGCGCGCTTCGCCGGTCACCTTGGCAAGGGAATCGCTTCGCACGACCCTTTTTCCGACGATATTGAGATCATCCTTCATTCATTACCCCCTACCCTTTAATATTTCTCGCTCACGTAGGCCATGGATTCATCCATTGCCTGCACCGTCAGGTCCAGATCCTCTTCCGTATGCCTGTAGCTGATATATGCATGGTGATGGGGCGTGAAGAAGAAGCCTCTGCGGATCATCTGGGTGTAGAAATCGGTCCGCCTGTCTCTCTGTGTTCCGGGGTCGCCCTTTGTGAAAGTCACGTGGAACATGGGGGCCACGCCTGTCAGTTCCGCCCCGGTATTATCATATTTGTCAATGATGCCCTGGATCCTCTTCATCATGCGCTCGCCTTTGTCCCATATCTGGTCGAGAACCTTCTCGCGTTCCATGATCTCGATGGTCTTGAGGGCGGCGATGTAGCCCTCGCTGTTGGGAAAGAACGTGGATGAGATAAAAAGCTTCGACGCCGCAGCCATCATGACATCCGTTTTCCCCGTAACAACACTTATCGCATAGCCGTTCGCCATGCCCTTCCCCAGAACCGTAAGATCGGGTTTGACCCCATATAGCTCCTGCGCACCGCCCATCCTGAGTCTGAAACACGTGCGCACTTCGTCATAAACGAGGACCGCGCCATAGGTGTCCGCAAGCTTCCTCACTCCTTCGAGAAAACCGGGTTTCGGCAGCTGCATCTTCTGGTGAAGCGGATGGCCGAAAGGGGTCATAATAATGGCCGCCGTCTGGTCTCCGTGCTTCTTCATCAGGTCCTCGACCATATCGAGGTCGTTGTAGTGGAATTCGTGGACGTCCTCATAGAACTTTTCCGGGATGCCTCCCTTCATTTCCACGCACCAGTCATGCCAACCGTGATACCCGCAGCGAATGACCTTTACCCGTCCCGTGTAGGCCCTGGCGATGCGGATGGCTGCCGTTGTGGCATCCGAACCTGTTTTGAGGAAAATGCTCAGTTCCGCCGACGGGACAAGTCTATTGAGCTTTTTTGCCAGCTCGTTCTGATAAGGTTGGGTGAGACTGAAGCAGAACCCTTTATCCTTGACCTGCCGTATGACCGCGTCGTCAACCTCATCTTCCCTGTAACCGAGGATGATCGGCCCATAGCCGCAGAGAAAATCGATAAACTCGTTCCCGTCAACATCGGTAAGACGACAGCCTTTTCCGTGGTCGAGGAAAATGGGGTATTCTCCCATGATGAAATCTCCGGGCTTTCTCGCCCCCAGCACCCCGCCGGGAACCAGGGTCTTCGCCTCTTCGAAAAGCTCTACGCTCCTCGTTATGTTCAATTTCGGGACCTCTTTCATATGAACCCTCCTTAATTGGAACCCTTGACGGGTTACAGCGTAAACATGGACTTGATCGTCTCGGTCTGGTGAATGCGTGCGCCCCTCTTGAGCAATTCAGCAAGGAACCGGTCGGGATCGATGCAGCCTTCCGGCGCAACGACACCTTTCACCGTTACCTCGCCGGCGTCCATCATGAGCGCCGCTATCGATGCGGGAAGACCCGTTCCGGGAGCCATCCTGCCGACGATGTCGGCCGTATAGGTCACCTGTTTTCCCTGCCGTTCGCCCTTTACGATCACCTTGAGACCCGACGCCGCGGGGCCGTTATCCCTGTCCTTCGGGATGGAATCCCAGAGCTTGAGTGCCAGGTCGTAGGGCACCACCTTGCCTCCCTTCACATCCACCGGTTCGCCCGCGAGAAGTCCCATCGCCTTCTGCTCCTTGATAAGTTTGTCCACCCACACCGGTATGAGGGCACCTTTTATGACAACCGTCTTCACCCCTTTCAGGTAGCGGGGTATCGTGATCGGCTGGGGATGGCCCACATAGCTTATGAGACACTCGCCCAGCGGTTCAAGGAAGTGTTCCAGTTCTTCACCGCCGCCGCCGTCCACTTCCACAAGTTTGCCGTCGATGTACTGGGGAATCTTCCCGAGGACCATGTGGAGGCTGTGGTCCCATGCCGCACCGGCAAGTTCAGCGATGCTCACCACCCAGTACAGGTAGATCTCATCGACGCGGTCCAGTCTGTCGGCATACCACTTGACGAGGACGTTGTTCGTACCCGGGTCGGACCCCATCCCTGTCAGGACGGTTATTCCCGCAGCCTTCGCCTCCGCATCTATATCGGACGCAAAGAGGATCTGGGCAGCCTCGTAGTCATCGCAGATGTCGATATAGTTGACCTTCGCCTCCACGGCGGCCTTCGCCACCGCCACGGCTGTCTTGTAGAAAGGCCCGGCGCAGTTGACGACAACATCCTTCCCTCTTATAACACCGACCATGCCGGCGTGATCGTTGACATCGATCTTCACAAGAGACACCTTCGCACTGGCACGGAGTTTCTCCTGTACCCTTTCAGGGTCGGTATTGATGTCACCGAGTATGACGTTCTCTATCCGCTCCTGCTTGATCAGGTCCCTCGCAACCCCCTGACCCATACCTCCCGTTCCTCCCAATACCAGTACCTTCAT